>MEUA01000010.1 GCA_001771505.1 candidate division WOR-1 bacterium RIFOXYB2_FULL_36_35 | reverse complement strand
GAAGCTGTAGGTTGAATTTCCCCACCGCCTGCGCGGTTGGAAGGGTAGTTTCTTTCTCTGATCCTGACGTCAACCCTTTGTAGTAAGCTTCGGATGTTCCCGCACCAACCTGGTCTTTATGAATAATGTAACCGTTGGGCATATTTGTTATATCAAAATCGGCAGAAACAGATGTATCCGTGATTGCGACCCATAAATTAGTGGTATTTGTGTATGCTCCCGATCCATCGCCAGTTATTAAGTAAATATCCGGCGGGGAAGAGAGTCCGCTTGGATCCCAGCTTATTTTTATATTATTGTTTTCTCTGCTTATAAAAAGAGTTATCGTTCCGTTTACGGTCGTAGAAGTAAACCACCTTATATTATTTCCACTGTCTTGAGAATCAGGCGGATCGATGTAGAAGTTTTGTTTGTTCGTAGAGTCTTTTACATCTACGGCAGATATGGTGATATTTGCTTGTGATAGGGGATCAAACAGCCAGCTTGATCCGTCTATTGAGCTTCTAAGATAAAGAGGGTCGTCTTTTGACGTCCCCTTCAGAGTTATTAACCCTCCAGGCAGAACAGCCTGTTCTTTACCTGCTTCAAATTTTAAAATTACTCCGGCGGTTGCACATGATAAGTTATAAAAGCGGGACTCCCCCAGAATATTTTGAGTTGAACCTCTAGCTCCGGCAAGAAACACCGTTCCTGTCCCTGCTGTAAAAGTCCCTTGATTATTCCAATCACCACTTAAATTTATCTTACCCGAAGACATAACTAATGTCCCTCCAATTGTCAGAGAGCCAGGGAGGGAAAGAGTTGCGCTGTTTAAATTTAAAATTGAGCCTGAAGGGATGTTGATGCCTGCCGCAAAAACGGATGGAGAAAACAAAATAAAGATCAGAAAAACCAAGAACATCAGGAGCTTGTTTTTATGTCTATCCAACAAGAAAATCTCCTTCTTTTTTAGATTAGCATTCATTATCTAATAATCGAGTCTAAAACGCAACAACTTGTATGTTTTTTTATCCTCATTTACCTATTTTTTCTTCAAGGGTTTTCACTCTCCAGCACATCTAAAAAATTTCTTGGAGATAATATTATAATATCTTTGTATTTTTTTAACGCAAGTAAATGATTATCACCTGAAACAATAAAATTTGCTTTACTATCAACCGCTGTTTCTATGAACTTATTGTCAGACGGGTCGTTTTTTATAAGATTTAATTGGGATTTGGATGTTATGACTAAAGAGTTATTTTTAAACTCATCAATTATTGTTTTTATTATGGCGATAGGCAGGCAAAAATTTTCGCGAGAAAGAATTGAGCAATACTCTGCTAGGATTTCTTCTGTAGTGATAACACTAAATATCTTTTTCCTCCATAATTTCAATATTTCAAAAGAAACTCCTTCGGTCAATGTGGCTGAAATGATGATGTTGGTATCCAGAACAATTTTTAATTTATCCATTTCTTGTTTTTCTTACGGCCTTTATTTCTTTTTTTATATCTTTTTCTGTAATTCTTAAACATCGGCCGATTTTTTGGCCTTCTTTTAAGGCCTCCAAGAAAGCATTATTTTCTTTTAGCTTTTTCAATTTCAAAAATTCAACAAAGTTAAAAATCTCCATTTTTTCAAGGATCGTCATGGTTTTTATTTGATCATCAATCAATTCATCATATTTTACAGAATTCACTTTTTCATCAACTCCCCTTATACAAAATTATAACACAATAAATATATGTATAGCCTTATTTTGTTGTTCCCATTTTTTCTTCAAGTTTTTGAAGTCTTGATTTTAATTCTTCAATCTCTTTTTGCTGTGCTTTGTTTACTTCTACAAGAAAGCTTGTCAGTTTTGCGTAATCAATAGATTTGTAGCCATCACTTCCTGTACCAACGACTTCAGGCAAAACAGGCTCTACTTCCTGGGCTATCATTCCTATTTGTTTTTGATTCCCCATATCTTTGACTTTTTCCTTACTTGTGTCCCAATTAAAGTAAATCCCTCGAAGCTTATCCAAACTCTTTAAAACATCCATTTTTTCAGAAATTGTTTTAATATTTTTCTTGAGGCGTTTGTCGGAAGAAGGATATATCAGTGTTCCGTTATTATCAGCTTCGACTGCAAAAGTGCCATGACCACTTAAAGACTTAGCTCTCAAGGAACTATTTGCAACAATATTGTCACCTATAGAACTACCACTAGAGAGCTCTATATAGATAGCGTTTATAGTATTAGTGTCTATTACTGTTGTATCTATATTATTAGCGTTTATCTTTCCATTAACATCCAACGTTGCCTGTGGATTGCTTGTCCCAATTCCCACCTTTCCTATTGTGTTGCCACCTTCACTGGAACTTACAAATAATGTTGGGACGCTGGACAAGAACCCTACCATCAAAGAATAAGGTTTATCATTTGTTAGTGTTGTTCTTTGACCTTGATAAACACCTCCGCCGCCCAAAATAATTCCATGAGAGGCTGTTACATTGGTATAGTAAGAATCAGGATTTCCAATTATGGCTGATCCTTGAACTGCTAAATTTGTAGAGGGACTATTTGTTCCAATTCCGACATTTCCGTAAACAGCTAATCCGTTAGCTGGTGCGGATGTTGATGTTGAATATCCTATAGCTGTGTTTCCCTTGATCTGTAGTGTAGATCCCGGAGTTGAAGTTCCAATCCCTATTTTTGCGGTAGACGTTAATGAGAAAATTTCAAGTGTTGTGCTGGTTATTTTGAAAATTTTATCATCTCTGCTGTCTGAAATTTTAAAAACATCCGAACTCTTGTCAAGTGAACAACTTACACTTCCCAGAAAATTTACATTTCCCGAAACATCTAATTTTGCTTGAGGGTTGCTTGTTCCGATTCCTACCGTGCCATTAGTTGCATCTCCTGAAACAAATAAGATAGGAGTTGTATTTCCAAATCCTATCATTAAGGAGTCGGGAATAGTGTTGGTGAGACGATTTGCAGCATTTGATCCGACTCCAATAACAAAAGCATGATTAGCTTCTGCTGATATATATGAGCCTAGCGCAACAGATAATAATTTTGTTGCAGTAGTATATGCTCCCCCTAAAGCCAAAGAATTTGATCCCTCAGTAGAACAATGTAGACCAATAGACCTTGAGTCAGTGTTTATTGACATAAGCTTTTGTTTTGTAGAATCTTTTATAACAAAAGAGCTGGATGCGTCGTTCTTATCTAAAACTACATCAACATTTTCGGCTATGGTTTTTGTTGGAATAATTGTAAAAAAAAGAGAAAAGAGACAAAAAAGAAACAAGAACTTTTTCATAAGTAACCTCCCAAAAATAATTTTGTTTATGATAACATTATTAATACATCCAAGCAATTGATTTTCCCCAAAAAATCTTGTAAACTAAAACCATGTCAGGTCACAGTAAATGGGCGACAATTAAACGGGCTAAAGCAAAAACCGATGCCGCCCGTGGTAAAGTCTTTACCAAAATTATTCGTGAATTGACAACTGCAGCAAAAGTTGGCGGACCTGATCCGTCCGGAAATCCCCGTCTCCGTCTTGTCATCGACAAAGCAAAAGCGGCCAATATGCCAAATGACAACATAAAAAGGGCGATCGATAGGGCGGCAGGGCCTGATGCCGCGGTTATGGAAGAAATAACTTATGAAGGATACGGTCCCGCGGGAGTTGCAATTCTAATCGAATGTATGACTGACAACAAAAACAGGACACTTGGCGATGTTAGGACTGTCTTTTCAAAAGTGGGAGGAAATTTGGGGAGTGCTGGATGTGTCTCTTATATTTTCAAAAGGCTTGGAACTATCTCTTTTGACAAATCAAAAGTTGATGCCGATACCCTTTCGATGGAAGCAATCGACGCGGGAGCAGAAGACATAAAACTTGACGACTCTTCTATAGAAGTAATTACTTCGCAGGAAAAATTTGAACAGATAAGGGATTCTTTAAAATTAAAAGGATATGAACCCGAAAATGCCGAAGTTACAATGATCCCTTCTACTACGGTTGCATTGTCAGGCGACGATGCCCGTAAAGCCATGAACCTTGTTGAAAAACTTGAAGAACTGGATGATGTCCAGGCTGTCCATTCTAATTTTGATATTCCCGATGAGCTGATGAAGTGAAGATGGATGAGGGACGAAAGGACGAAGGACGAGAAAAGAAAAAACTAATTGCAGATCTGCATATCCATACAGTGGCTTCCGGTCATGCTTATTCCACTATTTTAGAATATATCAAAGAAGCAAAAAAGAGAAAATTAAAGTATATTGCTATTACCGATCATGGTCCCGCGATGCCCGATGGACCTCACTATTATTATTTCTGCAATCTCCAGATGATACCGCTTGAAATTGATGGCGTGAAAATACTAAGAGGGATTGAAGCAAACATTATCAACAGCGAAGGGAAACTCGATCTTGATGATGAGATTTTTAGCAGGATACATTTTGTTCTTGCGACATTTCATCCTCGCTGTGGTTATGAAAACCAAGGGGAAGAGAAAAACACGGATGCAATGATAAAAGCGATGGATAATCCCCATCTTTGCGCGATTGCTCATCCGGAAAACGCGCAGTTTCCAGTTAATTTTAAAAGATTGGCAGAAGCAGCAAAAGAAAAAGATATCTTAATAGAAGTAAATAATAGTTCATATTTGAGTCGTCCGGGGACAAAAGATAGAATTGTTCAAATACTAAAAGAGGTAAAAAGGGTAGGGGGAAATATTTGCCTAGG
The DNA here is from genome assembly GCA_001771505.1 of candidate division WOR-1 bacterium RIFOXYB2_FULL_36_35. NCBI lineage: Bacteria > Bacillati > candidate division WOR-1 bacterium RIFOXYB2_FULL_36_35. Next base: position 64,243 of record MEUA01000010.1, on the reverse strand, counting down.
GACTGATTCCCACATTGCCACAATGGTTGGCAAATTTGACTATGCTTTGGATGTTTGCAAGGAAGTTGATTTTCCAATTGAGAATATTATTAATTATTCTAAAGAGATGATTGAAAAATATGTTAGACCGGTTAAGTCGGTTTAGCCTGTTGTTTTAGTGCGCTTTTTTTTGTTAGTATATGACATATGAGCATTAAAGAGAAAATAACTCAAGCGTTGATAGAAAGCGTAAAGAAACATTTAAATTTACAGCACTATAAAGTTTTCTATTTTGGTTCACAAGTAAACGGAGATGCAACTTCCCGTTCTGATTTTGATGTTGGAATAGACGCAGGGAAAAAAATTTCTTCGGAAACAAAACTTGACATACAACAAGATATGGACAATTTACCTGTAATGCAAAAGATTGAAATTGTTGATTTTAGCCAAGTTGATTCCGAGTTTAAAAAAGTGGCGTTAAAAAATATAGAGGTGATTTATGAACGATAAATTTGAAAATCTGGTCTCTCAATATAAAAAAGCCCTTTTACGCTTGCAGGATGTTATGACAAAGAAAAAAGACGAATATATCAGAGATTCAGCTATACAAAGGTTTGAATTTACTTATGAATTGGCCTGGAAAGGGATGAAAGCTTATCTAAAGGAAAAAGGGGTAATCGAGATAAATTTCCCAAAAGATGTAATAAGAACTGCATTTAAAGCAGGGCTTATTTCCGACGATCCACTTTGGCTTGATATGGTTGATACTAGGAATCAGACTTCACATCTTTACAAGGAATCTATGGCGGAAGATGTCTATTCTAAAATAAAGAAATATCTCCCTTTGTTTGAAAAACTAAATGAGACATTACTATAAATTTTAATGACTAAGTTCCAGCAAAAAGTCTACGAAACTGTCAAAAAAATTCCGAAAGGGGAGACCCGCTCTTATGAATGGGTCGCAATTCAAATTGGAAATCCAAAATCAGCCCGCGCGGTCGGCAATGCTCTAAACAAAAATCGATCAAAAGAGATTCCATGCCATCGAGTAATTCGAAAAGATGGTACAATAGGCGGGTTTGCAAGTGGAAGAAGCGCTAAACGTGAAATTTTAAAAAAAGAGGGATATAGATGTTAGCCAAAAGAATAATCCCGTGCCTTGATGTCAAAGAAGGGAGAGTTGTAAAAGGGGTCAATTTTATCAACTTAAAAGACGCTGGCGATCCTGTTGAACAAGCGATCATCTATGATAAAGAAGGAGCTGACGAGCTTGTCTTCCTTGATATCACAGCCTCTCATGAAAAACGTTATATAATGCTCGATGTTATTAAAAAAGTAGCTGAGAGTATTTATATCCCCTTTACAGTTGGCGGAGGGATTAACAATATTGAGACAATAAGAGAATTGATCTTTTCTGGCGCTGATAAGGTTTCCGTTAATACTGCGGCGGTTAAAAGACCTGAGTTTATAAAAGAGGCCTCATTTCAGTTTGGGGCGCAGTGCATTGTTTTGGCGATTGATGCGAAAAATCAAGAAGGACGAGGGTCGAAGGACGAGGGACGAGATCAAACATGGGAGGTTTATATCCATGGGGGAAGGACTCCGACAGGGATTGATGCCGTTGAATGGGCGAAGCGAGGGGAAGAATTGGGCGCGGGTGAGATACTTTTGACTTCGATGGATAAGGATGGGACGAAAGATGGTTATGATTTGGAATTAACGCGTGCGATTTCCGACGCGGTTTCAATTCCGGTTATCGCCTCAGGTGGCGCCGGAAAACTTGAACACATTTATGCTGCCTTTGATGAAGGGGTAGCCGATGCTGCTCTCCTTGCTTCTCTTTTACACTACAAAGAATTCACAATTCGGCAAATCAAAGAATATTTACAGGATAAAGGCATTTCGGTAAGAATTTAACCCCGATTAGGATAATCGGGGTTAACAATTTGTATCACGGGAAAAATTGCCAACCTTTATCTTTGATGATAATATTACACAATATGTATCTAAAGAATTATCCTGTTTTAAAGATAAAAAAAGATATTTTAAGCATTCTTGAAAAGTATTTGGATGTTTCTAAATATAAAATTTTCTTTTTTGGTTCTCGTGTTATTGGGGCAAAAGATGACAGATCTGACATTGATATAGGCATAGAAGGAGAAGAAAAGATTTCAAGAGAAATAATGAGAAATATAAGAGAAGAGATGAAAAACATTAGAATACTGTATAAAATAGATTTTGTGGATTTTAAAAATGTCTCTTCTGACTTTAAAAAAATAGCTTTACAAAATATCGAGAAAATCTTATAATTTCAAAAAACATGACAAAAACTGAAGCTTTAGTTCAACAATTTTCAAGGGCTCTTTTACGTCTCAAAGAAGTTTTAAATATACCAAGAAATGACATTGTTCGTGATTCTGCCATTCAAAGATTTGAGTTTACACTTGACCTTTCATGGAAAGCATTAAAAGCATATCTGGAAGATAAAAAGGGGATTGTTTGTGCTTCTCCAAAAGAATGTTTTCGTGAAGCGTATCGGCAAGGAATAATAACTTATGATGAAGCATGGTTGGATATTGTTGACATGCGAAATGAAACAAGTCATACATATTATGAAAAGACAGCAGAAGAAGTTTTCTTGGAGTTACCAAATACGGTTAAACATTTTGAAGCCTTGTTGAGTTCTATCTCAAACCACTAGCTTTTTTGTGAAATGTTTAATTCCGATCCCTATAAAATTTTCTATTAATCAAAATTAAACAGTCCCTCTTTTGAGAAAAAAATAAAATCGCCTGAAATTTATCTTAATTAATCTCGAAAACTTAAAAAGAGGGGTTAACCCCGATTATTCATACCGTAAGTAATGTTTGACAATTTGTTAGTTATTGATTCTGGGGTGAATAATCGGGGTTAATATAAAAAAGGAGCTAATTATGTCAATACAAATTAATTCAGGTTTTAGGTCTACAGACATTGGAAAGAGTCCAGTCTCTACTTTTAAACGAAGAAGTAATGGGTTGGAGTTTCCTGTTATGCCTAGAGAGACAGATTCACCATTAATGAAAAGATTAATTGGAGGATTGACTATGCATCCACATTTTGGACATCCAAGGTCTAGAGGAGAAGTTCATTCTTTAGAAGTTATTTGTACAAGATTCCCATCTGCTGACATACCAGAACTAATTGTAATCCTGAAAACAGCTAATAGTCATTTTGTTAATTCAATATTGGATTGTTCTGGTGATGCTAGTAACTCCGTGGTTTATTTACTGAGAGAACAACATCAACTTGAAATAATAAATCTTGTAGCTTGCTCTTCCGATCTTGCTATGAATGGAATTTTAACTAAACGAGGGCAGGACGCTCTTGTTATTTCAAAGACCGAGGATGAAGATGTTTATTACGTTGGCATATTAGAGATGACAAATTCCGATCACCTTATGTTTGGCGCCGGTGTAATGATTGATTCGTCACGCATAATATATTAATCCCGATTATTTATTCCGATGTAATAATTCGGGCTAAAATATTTGCCCATAATCTTATCTTATGCAATAATTTAGTCAGTGGACAAAATATTTATAAAACAGATAGATGCCGCGCTAAAAAGATATCTCCCGAAAGATAAATCATCTTTGTCTTCTGCCATGAGATATTCAGCTATGATTGGCGGCAAAAGATTCCGTTCTTATTTGTCCCTGGAGGCCTGTAAAATTTGCGGTGGCAAAAAAGCCGATGTAATTCCCGCTGCTTGCGCCATAGAAATGATCCACACCTTTACTTTAATACATGATGATCTTCCCTGTATGGATAATTCTGATTTGAGACGAGGGAAACCGTCCTGTCATAAAATTTTTGGTGAAGATATAGCGTTGTTGGCGGGAGACGCTTTAAATACTCTTGCATTTGAAGTAATTGCAAAAAATTGTAAACCCGCGAAGGTGGCGCAGGTTATCTCTTGCTTGTCCCGCGCTTTAATTAATGTTGTATATGGTCAGGTTATAGATATACAGGCAGAAAGGAAAAACGTTGGTTTGAAAAAATTAAGAGAGATGCATCTTTTGAAAACAGCGGCTCTTGTACAGGCATCTTTAAAAATCGGGGGAATTTTGGGAGGAGCCAAAGATAAGCAATTAAAAGCCTTTTCTAATTATGGATATCATTTGGGGTTGGCATTTCAAATAGCTGATGATATACTAGACGCAACGTCTGACAGTAAAGCATTAGGAAAGCCTGCCGGGTTGGATGAAAAAAATAAGAAATCGACTTATGTTTCAATTTTAGGGGTGGAAGAAGCAAAAAAAATGGCTTCTTTTCATTCAAAAAAGGCAAAAAAAGCTTTGAATCAATTTGGTAAAAAGGCTGAAAATTTGGTTTTATTGGCTGATTTTGTGGTAAACAGGGAAAAGTGATAACTCATTGCTTATTTACTAAATTGGGACTGTTGCGAAATGGTCATTCCCGTGAAAACGGGAATCTATTTCTCAGGAAACAAAATGGATCTCCGCTTTCGCGGGGATGACAAATCGCAAAAACTGTCATTACGCAACAGTCTCAAATTTTTAAATGGAGTTTTAAATAAATGAATACGATAACAATGCTTTTATCAAATGTGCCGCTGCTAACAGGTGGAATTGCTTTTTTGCTTTCTCAAACTTTAAAAATAATTTATTATTATTTTAAGGATAAAGAATTTAATCCCAGCCATTTTTTTCAAGCCGCGGGGATGCCTTCTACCCATTCGTCCATGTCGTCCGCGATGACTCTTATGATAGGTTTAACGGAAGGGTTTTCATCTCCTATTTTTGCGGTAGCTGTGGTTTTTTCAATTATTGTTATGTATGATGCTATGGGGGTTCGTTTTGCGGCGGGTCAGCAGGCTGTTGTACTCAATAAAATCATAGAAGATATATACTCGGAAAAAGTTTCTGAAAAGGAAAAAATGAAAGAGCTTATAGGCCATACTCCTTTTGAAGTTTTTATCGGAGGACTTTTGGGAGTTATTACCGCTGTATTAGCATATACAATCATTTTTTAATTTGATTAATTATGAAACGTTTATTGGATGAACTAAAATTGCCTGAAACTTTAAGGCATCTATCTGCAAAACAATTGCAACAATTGGTAGATGAAGTAAGGGCAATTATAATTAAAGTTGTATCGAAAACTGGCGGACATATTGCCTCCAGTCTTGGAGCGGTAGAGCTTGCTATTGCCCTTCATTCTACTTTTGAATCCCCAAAAGATAAAATAATTTGGGATGTGGGGCACCAGGCTTATGCCCATAAAATATTGACAAGCAGAAAAGACAAGTTCTACTCTTTACGGCAATTCAAAGGAATAAGCGGTTTTCCAAATAGTTCCGAAAGCCCTCATGATATTTTTACGGTAGGTCACGCCTCTACTTCTATTTCTCAGGCATTGGGGTTGGCTCATGCAAGAGATATAAAAGGTGAAAATTATTCTGTGATAGCTGTTATTGGAGATGCCGCTTTGTCCAGTGGCTTGGCATTTGAAGGAATTAACAACGCGAGTTCTTTAAAAAGCAACATGATTATAATATTAAATGATAATGAAATGTCCATATCAAAAAATGTGGGTTCGCTTTCTAAATATTTGACTGTTGTGCGTACTTCGAATTTTTATAACGAGTTGAGCGGTAGAGTGGAAAATCTGGTTAAAAAACTTCCTCAAGGAAAGTCTCTTTTTGAATCTGCACGAAAATTAAAAGAGAGGACCCGCCATATAGTTACAGGACTTAAAATTGATGTTATTTTTGAAGAGATGGGGTTTAAGTATTTCGGTCCGATTGATGGGCATAGCCTTCCACTTCTTATGAGCACTCTTCATCATGCAAAAGAGATTAATGGGCCGGTTTTATTACATATTTTGACCAAGAAAGGGAAGGGATATATTTCCGCGGAAGAAAATCCGACAAAGTTTCATGGTACGGGTCCTTTCGACATAGAATCGGGAAAAACATTGAAAAATGGCAATCATAAGAAAACCTATACCCAGGTTTTTGGTCAGGCGATTGCGAAAATCGCGGAAAAGAATACAAATATAGTCGCGGTAACAGCCGCCATGGTTGATGGTACAGGGCTTGAACTCTTCGCGGAAAAATTCCCTAACAGATTTTTTGATGTTGGCATTGCGGAAGAACATGCTGTGACATTTGCAGGAGCGCTTGCAAAAGGGGGATTAAAACCTGTAGTTGCTATTTATTCAACTTTTTTACAACGGGCATATGACGAAATTCATCATGATGTTTGTTTGCAAAATGCGCCTGTTGTTTTTATTGTAGATAGGGCGGGGATTGTGGGAGAAGACGGCCCAACCCACAATGGGTTTTTTGATATTTCTTATCTTAGGACTATTCCTAACATTATAATAATGGCTCCGAAAGATGAAAATGAATTGCAACACATGCTTTTTACGGCTATAAATCTTAATTCTCCTGTGGCGATTAGATTCCCAAAAGGTGAAGGGATAGCAACAAGACTTGATGATAATTTTAAAAACATGGAACTTTTTAAAGCTGAGGTCGTTTCAAAATCTGGTTTGCCTAAAGTTTTGATTTTGGCTTTGGGCTCTATGGTTTATACTGCAATGGAAGTAGCCAAGAGAATGGGTGATACAACTGTTGTAAACGCGCGTTTTGCAAAACCTATTGATAAAGATCTTATTTTAGAAATGGTTACCAGTTTTGAAACTATTGTGACACTTGAAGAAGGTTCTGTTAATGGCGGGTTTGGTTCCGCTGTTATCGATCTTTTAAGTGAAAACAAGATCAATAAACCTGTTTTGAAGCTTGGCCTTCCTGACCAATACATAGAACATGGCACGAGATCGGAAATTTTAAAAATGTTGAAATTGGATGCGGAAGGTATTTATAACGTTTTACAAAAAGGAAAGATAATAGTAAACATTGGTCAATAAAATATTCTGGAAAAATAAGAGAGTTTTTGTTACTGGTCATACCGGATTTAAAGGTTCATGGCTATGTTTAATGCTTTCTTATTTAGGCGCTAAGGTTACGGGGTATGCGCTTAAACCTCCGACAAAACCTAATTTGTTTGAGCTTTGTAGTATTGATAATTTAATAACTTCTGTAATTGATGATGTTAGGAATGGTAGGGAACTTAAAAAGTCGATGTTAAAAGCTGCTCCTGATGTGGTAATCCATATGGCAGCGCAGCCTTTAGTGCGAGCATCATATAAAGATCCTGTTGAAACTTATACTACCAATGTTATAGGAACAGTTAACCTTTTGGAAGCTGCAAGAAGTTGTAAAAGCATAAAGGCTGTTATAAATGTTACGACAGATAAGTGTTATCAAAATAGGGAGAAGAAAACAGGATATAAAGAAGATGAGGTTTTGGGTGGGCATGATCCTTACTCCAGCAGCAAAGCCTGTTCGGAGATTGTAACATCTGCTTACAGAGATTCTTTTTTTGGGTCTATTGGAATCGCAACTGCAAGAGCCGGGAATGTTATAGGGGGTGGGGACTGGGCGAAAGATAGGTTGATTCCCGATTTTTTCAGGGCTATTCTGTTTAAGAGAAAGCTTCTTATTAGAAATCCGAATTCGATAAGACCTTGGCAACACGTTTTAGAGCCATTGAGCGGTTATCTTATATTGGCTCAAAAACTTGTTGAAAACAGCAAAAAATATTCAGAAGCATGGAATTTCGGGCCGGACAAGAAAGACATCAAATCTGTTAAGTGGATTTTAGATTACTTGTATACGCGATTGGGAGAAGGAGATGGATTTGAAATTGATTCAAATGATCATCCCCATGAAACGACTTGTTTGATCTTGGATTCAACAAAAGCAAGAACAAGATTAAACTGGGATCCGAAATGGACATTGAAAACTGCTCTTGATAAAATCATTGATTGGCTAAACTGTTATCTGCAAAAACAGGATGTAAAAGCAATCTGTTTTAATCAGATAGAAGAATATCTTGGAAAATAAAATGGAGATTTTTTAATATGAAATTAATTAGTGTTGTTACTCATTCTTATAATGAAGAGGAAAATATTGAAGAGGTGTATAAGCGGGTTAAAAAAGTTTTTGAGGGCCTTACACAATATTCCTATGAACATATTTTTATCGATAACGATTCAAAAGATAAAACGGTTAGTATCTTAAAAAAAATAGCGCAGGAAGATAAAAGAGTTAAGATTATAGTTAACAGCAGGAACTTTGGATGGATTCGGTCTCCTTATCATGCTATTTTGCAGGCAAAAGGGGATGCTGTTACCAATATAGCTTCGGATTTGCAGGATCCTCCTGAGATGATAGCGGATTTTTTAAAAAAATGGGAAGAGGGGTATAAAATTGTTGTGGGGGTGAAAAAGGAGAGTAAGGAATCTTTTTTGATGTTTGGCATTAGAAATCTTTTTTATGACATCATAGAAAAACTTTCAGAGATTAAACAAATTAAAAACTTTTTTGGCTTTGGATTATACGATAAAAAAATCGTGGATGTGCTAAGAACGATAAAAGATCCTTATCCGTATTTTAGAGGCCTTATTTGTGAAATTGGGTTTGAGGTTGCAAAAATAGAATATGCTCAGCCTAAAAGAGAAAAGGGGAGGGCAAAAAATAATTTTTATAATCTGTATGATGTTGCAATGCTTGGCATTACCAGTTACTCAAAAGTTCCGTTAAGATTAGCTACGATGCTTGGTTTTTTTGTTTCAACTATGAGTATTTTTGTGGCTTTTGGTTACTTGATCTATAAACTTATCTTCTGGAATAATTTTGATGTTGGTATTGCTCCTTTGGTAATAGGCCTGTTTTTCTTTTCGTCTGTCCAACTGTTTTTTATAGGTATAATAGGTGAATATATAGGTTCTATTCATACCCAGGTTTTAAAAAGGCCTCTTGTTATTGAAGAAGAGCGTATCAATTTTTAAAAATTAATGTGAAGAAAATTTTAATAAATCATAAAGAAAAAATCGCGTATTTACTTGTAGGTGTTTGGAATACAATTTTTGGTTATGGTTCTTTTGTTTTATTGTATTACTTGTTTTCTTTGTATGTTCATTATCTTTTTTTGCTGGTGATCAGCAACATTTTGAGCATAACTAACGCATATGTCGGATATAAATTTTTTGTTTTTAAGACAAAAGGAGATTATTTGAAGGAATATATTAGGTTTTATCTTGTTTACGGAGTGGCTTTTATTTTGAATTTAGTTTTGTTGCCGGTTATTGTCGAGTTTTTTAAAATAAGTCCTGTTATTGCGCAAATTTTTGTCATAGGGCTTGTTATTATTACTAGTTATTTTGGACATAAGCATTATTCTTTCGGGGGTAAAGATGTTTAAGAAAATTTTTATCGTAATTTTTGCTCTTGTTCTTTTTGTTGTTTTATTTCATCCTTTTATTTTTGATAAAATGTATGATTTTCTGGTGGTTCAGGATAAGCCTGAAAAATCCGATGTTATTTTGGTGCTTGCGGGAGATAGCAATGGGGAGAGGGTTGATCAAGCCGTAAAACTTTACAAAGAAGGCTATGCTCCCAAGATATTAATGAGCGGAGGCCCGATTATATGGAAATTAACCAGCGCTCAAAATATGAAAAGCCAGGCAATTGCGTTAGGTGTTCCGCCTAAAAATATTTTTATGGAAGAAAAATCATTATCAACCCTTGGAAATATTAAATATTCAATTCCAATTTTAAAAAGGCTTAACGCCAAGACAATTATTTTAGTTACATCTCCCTTTCACGCAAGACGGGCTCGAGCTGTTGCTCGTAAATACTGTTTAAAGGAAAACATAAGGGTTTTGAGCTATCCTGTTCAAGCTTCTGCGTTAAACCCAGATTCCTGGTGGACAAGGCGAGAAGATACGGAGCCGATAGCTTTTGAGTACATTAAGCTAATTCACTATTTATTGAATGGAGAGCTTTTTTAGGATAAAATTAATAACCATATTGTTTTTCATTTTTCATTTTCTTAAAGGGGTTTTGTTATGACAAAAGAAATTGTTTTGGTTACAGGCGGTGCGGGGTATATTGGAGCTGTTTTGGTTAAAGAGTTGCTTGCCCGTGAGGAGAAGGTTCGTGTTTTTGATAAACTTTATTTTGGAGATTCTGCCTTAGAAGGGGTTAAGCATAAGATAGATTTAATACAGGGGGATGTCAGGCAATTTTCGGAAGATGTTTTAGATGGCGTAAAGGCTGTTATCCATTTGGGGTCTCTAAGCAATGATCCTACCGCGGAATTTGATCCGAGAGCTAATAAAGAGATAAATTTTGATGGTACTATGCGTGTTGCGGAAGCATGTAAGAAAAAAGGGGTATCTCGTTTTACTTTTGCAAGTTCGGCGGCAATAATAGGATTTCATGTTGATACGATTGCCGATGAAAATTATAAGCCGAACCCTCAATCGGAATATGCCGAGTCAAAGTTAAATGCGGAAAATGGATTGCTATCTATGGTGTCTTCGAAATTTTGTCCTGTTATATTTAGGCAAGCTACTGTTTTTGGGTTTTCTTCGCGTATGAGATGGGATCTTGTGGTAAATACCATGATTAAGGATGCTTTTTCCAAAGGAAACATTTTTGTCTATTGTGCAGGAGATAATTTTCGGCCTTTGGTACATGTAAAAGATGTAGCATTGGCTCATATAGAAGGAATAAATGCTTCCGAAGATAAAGTTTGCGGGGAGATATTTAATCTGGTGCATAAGAATTATAGAATTTTAGAATTGGGCCACTGGGTAAAAGAGATCTTAAAGGATTTTATTCCTGTTAATGTTGAGGTTTTGTTCGGAAATAAGGAGTCGAGAAGTTATAGAATTTCCGGAGAAAAGATAAATAAAAAATTGGGGTTTGAAGCGATTCATGATGTAAAAGAGGCGGTTCTTGAGATTTATAATATATTGCATTCCGGAAAATATACAGACTTTCGAAATCCTATTTATTATAATATTGATTGGATGAAATTACTTGTATCTATGGAACAAAAACTTAAAGTTATAGGAAAAGTTTTTTAGTTGTGTGGTAGTCGGTTGCCTGTACTTGGAATCTGAAAAAGAGGAGTTAAAGATTTTGAAGATAGCAATTATTGGCGCGGACGGGCAATTAGGTTCAGATTTATGCAAAATTATAGATAAGAGGGAACAAATTCCGCTTACTATTTCTGACATTGACATCACAAACATATTTGTTTGTGATACAGTAGTAAAAAAAATACGGCCTGATATTATTATTAATACCGCGGCCTATCATCGTGTGGATGATTGCGAAGATAATGATCTTGAGGCATATAAAGTTAATTCCCACGGAGTTAAAAATTTAGCCTTGGCGTGTAAAGGCATAAAAGCTCTTCTTGTTCATATTTCTACGGATTATGTTTTTGATGGTGACAAAGGTTCCCCTTATATTGAGGATGATATTCCAAACCCAAAAACAGCTTATGGCATTTCTAAGTTAGCAGGAGAACAATTTATAAGATATTTGTGTGATAAATATTTTATTGTAAGGACTTCTGGTTTGTATGGCGCTGCGGGATGTTTGGGAAAGGGGGGGGGGAATTTTGTGGAAAACATGATAAAAAGATTTAGAAATGGGGAGAGTTTAAGTATTGTTGACGATGAGACAATTACGCCTACTTATACCCGTAATTTAGCTGAGAATATAAATAAATTAATTAGAACGGAATATTACGGATTGTATCATGTTACCAATAACGGTGAATGTACTTGGTGGGAGTATGCAAATAAGATTTTTGAGATTTTGGGGGTGGGGGTAAATATAAAAAAAACTAATTCTAAAAATTATGAAGCTAAAGCTCAAAGACCTAAATATTCTGTTTTGCAAAATAAGAGATTAAAAGAAATAGGTTTGGATTGTATGCCAAGCTGGGAAAAAGGGTTACAAGAATATCTGGTTGAAAAAGGGCATGTGAAAAATATTAAATAATGAAAATCGCTATAGTGCATGATTATTTGCATCAATTTGGCGGGGCGGAACGGGTAGTTGCTGTATTGCATGAGATGTTTCCTGATGCTCCAATTTTTACTTCTATTTATAACTCTAAAAATTTTCCTGAAGAATTTCAATCTATGGAGATCAGAACATCTTTTATGCAAAAGCTCCCTTTTATTTTTAAGAATTTTAGAGCATATTTTATGTTTTATCCTTTTGCCTTTGAAAGTTTTGATCTTCGTGATTTTGATCTTATTATTTCTTCAAGTTCTGCTTATGCAAAAGGGGTGAGAAAACGTAAAGATGCGACACACGTTTGTTACTGTTATAACCCTATGCGCTTTGTTTGGCGATATAAAGATTATATGAAAAAAGAAGACCTATCTTTATTAGTTAAGCTTATTCTCCCTTTTTTCCTTTATCCTTTAAAGCTATGGGATTTGTTTACTTCCAAAAGAGTTAATTATTTTATTGCTATATCAAAAGAAATTAAAGAACGTATAAAGTCGATATACAAAAGAGATTCTGATATAATATATCCACCTGTAAATGTTGATGAATTTAGGGTGTCTTATGAAGATGGGGATTATTTCTTAATAGTTTCACGTTTGGCAGCATACAAAAATATAGATTTGGCCGTGAAAGCTTTTTCTGAATTAAAATTACCTTTAAAAATTGTTGGAGCAGGCCCTGCTTTAGCGAATTTAAAAAAGATAGCTGGGGATAATATCTTTTTTCTTGGAAAAGTATCAGAAAAAGAGCTTAAGCGACTTTATTTAGGGTGCAGGGCGCTTGTTTTTCCGGGGGAAGAGGATTTTGGGATAGTTCCGCTTGAGGCTGCGGCTTCAGGACGACCAACAATAGCTTATGCGGCCGGCGGAGCGCTAGAGACTATAATAAAAGATAAGACAGGTGTCTTTTTTTATGAACAAACCATAAATGCTTTGATAGAAGCGGTTAAATGTTTCGAAAAGATGAAGTTTGATAAAAAACAATTAAGAGAACATTCTGAAAAGTTTAGTAAAGAGATATTTAAAAAAAATATGAGGAGATTTTTATATGAAAATAAAATACTTTGATCGAGCGATTGAATGGTTGTTTTTTGCTTTGATGTTTTTGTCTCCGGTTATATTTGATCGTCGTATCGGTATAGTTTTTTCAGGAACTAAATCATGGACAATAAGATTGTTTATTTTAATCATTTTAACTGTTTGGGGAATAAAACTTATGGCTGGAGGAAAACATAATTTTAAAAGGACAATACTTGATTGGCCCGTTTTATCTTATTTGCTATGTGCGACGACTGCTACCATAACATCCGTACATGTTCTTATAAGTCTTTTTGGGTTTTACGGGCGTTATGAAGGGTTAATAACTTGGTATTCATACGGGTTGATGTTTTTTATTGCTGTACATTATATTAGAGGTTTTGATAAGATAAAAAGTTTTATTGCACTTATAATTCCCGCGTCGGTTGCCATGTCTATATATGCAATAATACAGCGTCAAGGCATAGATCCATATGTTTGGGGTGGGGTTGTAACATGGCAACGAGTTATTGCAACAATAGGTCAGCCTAATTTTCTTGCGGCTTACGTATGCATGTCTTTTTTCCTTATGTTCTATTTTGTTTTGACTTATAATCAGCCAGCCAATGGCAATTTTTCTTCAAAAGTTAAAAACAATTCTAAAAAAGAGATAAAAAAAGATGACATTTACTTAATAGGAGATAAGCTTTTACCCATTGTTTACTATATTGCTGTCCCTTTGCTTTTTATCGTCATGGTATATTCCCAGTCGGGGAGTAATGTTTTTATTTGGTATCTCTTTTTTGCCGCAATGACTTTTGCCGCGCTACGATTTGCTTATACTTACAATAAGTTGCCGGATATTGTATTGAAAATTTTAGTTTCAATCAGTCTGGTTTTAAACTATGTCTGTCTTTTTTATACTCAAAGTCGCGGAGGTTATCTTGCGTTGATAGTTGGAGCTACTATATTGATTATCTTTGTGCCAAGAAAGAGATTTTTTGAAAACTGGAAAATTCTTTCTGTCTTGTTTTTGGTAATATTTCTTATAACAATTATTACTGCGGTTAATCCGAAATATTCCCCATTTGGAAGGTTTTCTGAAGAGATAAAATTAAAAGATGTTATTTCTACCCAAACACAGCAAGAAAAGACTGATTCAGAGAAAAAAGTAGTTATCTCTGGAGCGGCCGGATCTCGGGGAGAGACATGGAAAAGCGCTTTTGGAATAATTGCGGACAGGCCTTTTTGGGGGACTGGTCCTGAAGTTTTAAAGATGATTTTCCCCCGGTACGAAACAAATCTTTTCCGTTTTAAAGAGGCTTTTCACGTAAAACAGGATCGTTGCCATAATGAAACGTTTGACGTTCCTTCAACAAAGGGGTTAATAACATTTTTTGTTTACCTGTTTATTTTATTCTTGATTTATCAATTTGCTTTTAAAAAGATTAAAACGGTTGATGCTGATAAAAAAGTATTTATTGTTGCAGTTATTGCGGCTATTACTTCTTATCTTATACAAAACCAGTTTAGTTTTGGGGTTTTGGCTATTACTTCTCTTTTTTGGGTTTTGTGGGCGCTTTTAATTAATGTTGATTCAATTCCGGATAAAGAAGATGAACGAGATATCTCCTGGGATAGTGTTCCTTGGTTATATGTTTTTATCCTTTTTGTTTTCATCTGTTTTTTAGGGTATGTGTTTATGTTGCAGTTTAATGCAGATAAGTATTTTAAAATGGGCAAAAATTATATGGATTATAAAAGATATCAGGAAGCTTTGCCTTGGTTTGAAAAATCTTTGAAAACCTTTCCAATTGAGGGTGGAACTGTAACTAATAAGGGAATAGATGCTTTAAATGCATCTTTAACAGGAAAAAAGGAAGAAGTCTCAATGCTTCATAAAGAGGCGCAGGATACTTTTGAGTATGGAATAAAAGTTGATCCTTACAATGCGGATAACTTTTATATTGCTTCTAGAATTTTATTTATGGATGGTAATTTGAAGAAATCTAAAGAGTATGCGGAAAATGCCTTAAAGGTGGATCCTTATTATGCGGAAGCGTACCTGGTTTTGGCTGCAATAAGCGAAAAGGAGAAAAAAATTAAAGAGGCTCAAGATTATTATAAAAAGGCATATTTTATAAATCCGGGTCTTTCAGAACCAAAAATAAAAGTTGCTCTTGAAAAGATTGAACAGGGAGCGCTGGATGAAGCATTTAATATGTTTCAGGAGTTACTGATTTCCGATCCTGGAAATCCTCAGGTTCATAATGGTCTTGGGATTATTTATAAGAAGAAGGGCAATAACATCAGGGCAAAAGAGGAATTTGAGCAAACTTTACAATTAGATCCAAATAATGAATACGCAAAATTGATGCTTGGGCAATAATGAAAATATTAATTGATGCTGTTTTGATAAATCTTTCTTTTTTATTGGCATATCACCTAAGGTTTGAGGTAATGACTTTTATAGTTTTTGAAAAGGCGGCTCTTTTTAAGGATTATTTTGGAACTTTAGTTTTTATAACTTTATTATGGCTTGCTATTTTTAAGTTATTCGGGTTATATGATAAAAAAATAAGCGATTTTATTGATGAAGCAGCTCTTTTGTTTGTATCTGTTACGTTTTCTTCTTTATTTCTTTTCGGGCTTTTATTTTTGTATCGTGGCTTCTGGTTTTCCAGGCTGGTTATTTTAAATGCTTGGATTATCTCTTTTTTATCTCTCTTTATTTTTCGTTTCCTTCTTCGATTGGTAAAGCGGCTTTTATTGCAAAAAGGGATTGGATTAAAAAGTGTATTAATTGTTGGCGCTGGAGATATGGGGCAAACCTTGGGGTTGAGGTTTATGTCCGATAAAACACTAGAGAGAAAACCTGTCGCCTTTATTGATGATGATGCGCAAAAAAATGGAAAAGTTTTTCATGAGATACCGGTTTTGGGAAATAGTACCGATTTGTTGAAATTAATAAAAAAGCTTTCGGCGCAAGAGGTTATATTCGCAACAAGTAGGATCCCTTATCAAAGAATATTAGATCTTATTACGGAATGTGAATCCTTGGGGATCAGCTTTAAAATAGTCCCTGGAATTTTTGAAATAATAGCATCCAGGGTTAGTGTTGATGAGGTTGGAGGTGTCCCCTTAGTTACAATTTCTGAGATAGGATTGGCAGGGTTTAATGCTTTTATTAAACGACTTGTGGATGTTGTCATGTCTTTTGTTTTAATATTATTTTTGTCTCCATTTTTTATTTTAATTGCTTTGTTAATAAAATTAGATTCTAATGGGCCTATCTTTTTTAAGCAGATTAGGATAGGCAAGGATGGAAAAGATTTTTCCATGCTAAAATTCCGCTCAATGGTTCAGGAAGCGGAAAATATGCTTTTAAATATAAAAGATAAATCGGAAGTTGAGGGCCATATCTTTAAGATAAGAAATGATCCTCGCATGACAAGGATCGGCAGGTGGATTAGGAGGCTAAGCATTGATGAACTTCCGCAGCTATTTAATGTATTTGCGGGCCAGATGAGTTTAGTAGGGCCAAGACCTCCGCTTCCAAGAGAGGTGGAGAATTATTCTCCATGGCACAAGAAAAGGCTTAGAGTTGCTCCCGGAATTACGGGGTTGTGGCAGGTGTCGGGCCGTTCGCTACTTCCTTTTGAGGATATGGTAAGGCTTGATATCTACTATATTGAAAACTGGTCATTGTGGTTGGATGTTAAAATTCTCTTTAGAACAATTCCTGTTGTATTGACAGCTCATGGGGCATTTTAAGTTAACCCCGATTATCCTAATCGGGGGCTTGTTGCGTAATAATAGTTTTTGCAATTTGTCATCCCCGCAAAAGCGGGGATCCATCTTAACCCCGATTATTATAATCGGGGTTGTTTTATGAAAAATAGATTCCCGTTTTCACGGGAATGACCATTATGTAACAGCCCCATCGGGGTTAAGCTGCCTGCCGCAATTTGATTTTTTGACGTTTTACCTGCTGAGCGTGATTTGTATCCAGAATACATAACATTGTATATAAAGAATCTTCATCTTCTATCAAGCTTTTTGCTAAACGAATTGATTCATAAGAGTCATGTTTGAGGATAAGATAATGATCGTCTTTATATTCAAATAATTTTTCAATAAAAACATCATCCAAAAGTAACTTTGCCGGAAGTCGTTTTGCATCAATAATTTTTAATTTTAACAAAGCTTTTGTCCTTTTTTGGCCGGCAGCCGCTTTTGATACCCCTAATTTAGCTCCTATCTCAGGGGTATCATATCCTTGCAAAGTCAGTTTAATTATTTCTGCTTCTTCTGAAGAGAGATTTCCTAGTCTAAGATAAAAATGCAGCCTTTCAGAAATTAATTTTTCAGGTGTTATGTGATGATATGGTGGTCTTGGTATTTCATCTTCTGAAACTTCTCTTTGATATTTTCTTAATGCTTTTAGTTTTGTTCGTATTGCTTTTGTAATTCCGTTTGCGGCATAAGTAGAAAATTTTGTGTCTTTGGACGGAATGAATGTTTGAGCGGCATTAAAAAGGCCTATATTTCCTTCTTGTATTAGGTCATCCAATGGGTAACCAGTTGATAAATGGTGTTCGTGTGCAATACTTACCACTAACAGTAGATTTGATTCTATTAGAGTTCTTGTTGATAGGCTTGAACCGCTTGAATCTCCGTGAGTACGTAATTGTGCTGCTCTAAGTAAATATCTTTGCAAATGGGGATTATATAATTCAGAGCTATAGGATGCTTTATATGATTGAGTTAAATACATATCTAAGTATATTTCGAATAATATTTGAGGAGATTTCATTATTTTTTGCTCTTATAGGAAAAACTAAAAGATTATAATTTTTCCGCGTTTTAAATCTTTTGTTCCGTAGTTATCTTTTGCTTGCAGGATATAAGGATAAACTCCTGGTGAAAGATAATTTCCGTAGTTGTCGACTCCCCTAAAGTTTATATGTTCTGTTGTGTTTGTTGCAAGAAAAGATGTTTTATATAATAACTTCCCTGTTATGGAAAACAGGTAAAATTCAATGTTGGCAGGATAGGAAGATAAAATATATTTTATGATGATTGCTTGATCTTTATCATGATTGAAAGGGTTAGGTCCATTTTGCAGATTTGTAATTTGAAATGAATAGGAGGTATTTGTTGTTGCAAAAATTTTAGTGTCAGGAGTAAGCATTATATTAAAGCTTTCAGGACTGGCAAGATTTCCGGCATTATCGGAAAATGAATATTGCAGAGTGTAGCTCTCTTTGGTTAACTTAGTAGATGGGGTAAATTCAATCAATGAATTTTTAATCTCTATCTTTCCTGATACTTCTAAACTTCCTTGGTAGACTTTTAATCTTATGGATGTTGAGTCTAAACCGGATCCTGATTCATCAATTGGAATGCTTATTTTATCATAATCAGCATAGATTGATTTTTTTATAAGAGAAGGGGGTTTATTATCTATGCCGAAAGTGATTTGATTTGTTCCTGTATTTTCGTTTTTATCTTTGACAGTTAAATTTAAAAGGGTTTGGCCTTCTTTCAAGTTTTCAGGGAGTTCAATGAAACCGTTGATTTTATTTTGGGAAGTGTCATTTATAAGAAAGGCCGAGACTTCTTTGCTATTAATTGATATTGTTGGCAAATCTTCAACATCATTGTTGTTATCTGATATAGAAATCTCTAAAAATATTGTGGAACCGCTTTTAAACCAGCTCATAGGTGTTGGTTTGGTTATTAAAATCACAGGGGCATTTGCATTATAAGTGACATATAAAGATTCTGTTGTTACATTACCAGCTTTATCCATAGCTGTTAGCTCTATTTTGTTTTCCCCTTCTTTTAACATAATAAGAGTTGATAGTTTATCTCCCTTTTTTAGGTAATAATCTTTCCCATTTAATTTAATGTATGATTCTTCAGACGTTTGAAATGATGTTTCTATTTCCGAATTTGTCGTAATTTGATTATGTAAAGGCTTCGTAATAATAATTTCAGGAGGAGTCTTATCAATAATAATTTTTGTGATTTCTTTTGAGTCTCTTTTTGCAATTCCATCTGTTACGGATGTTTCTAAATAATAGTCACCTTCTTCATCTGGAAATTCTAGTTTTGCTTCTGATGTCAATTCTTTGAAAGTTAAGGGCTTGTCGGGATTAAGATTTTTATATTTATTTGCTTTAATCTCAAATAGTAGATTGTCTTGATCAATATCTGATCCTAAAAACTTAAAAAGAATTTTGTTTGAATTTGTAATAAATCCGTCTTCAGGGAGAGTTGTTTTTACCTCCGGAGGATAATTTCCAAATTCTTCTTTTTTTAATGTGTTATCATCTGAAGTTAAAAACACTATAAGTTTATTCTCTTTTGTTAAGCAATCAACAAATTTTCCATCTTCATAAGGAGAATTAGTTGCTTCTTTGGGTTGATTGATTATTTGACCATTTGTAAAAAGTCTTGTAATCATTGGTATTTTTTTTGAGAATTTATTTTCATTAAAAGAGATAATTATGGATTGGGATGTTGCTTTTACCTGAAGATCTGATAATGTTTCTGTTGACTCATATATTTTTGTAGGCTCAGTATTTTTCCCTTCAAGAAAAAGTATTTTGCAGGTATTTGCCTTTTTTTCAATCCAGAAAACAAAAAGAGAACTTGCTATTTCGGTTATATCATTATTACTGTAATATATTTGTTCCGGACTTGTAAATGTATTTCCCTGGTCGATTGATTCTATTTGATAGATTTTTTTATTCGATACGATGTTTATTCTTAAAACATTTTCATCTGCAAAAAAACTCCAGCCTTCAATGGTTGGAAAACTGCTTAATATTTGGTCCTCGGAGAATTTTTTTTCATTATTTATTGAAAACCTATGAAAAATAGTGTTTTCCCTTTGATATACTATATGAGACGTTCCATTTATTATCTTTATAAAGAAAGAGAGGGGAGAGAAGTCTTGCAGGATTTGTCTTGGCTCGGAAAAGTCCGAACCTTTGTTTTTACTCTCTTTTTCATATAATTTTTTGTTTTTCACCCAGAAGAAAGATAATATTCCATTTGATCTTTCTTGAATAATACCATTTGTTTCAAATGTTGATTGCAAGGTAAATTCTTTCCATGTTTCTCCAAAATTAGTTGATCTGAAATAGTTGTTCTTCAGTATACAATGGAGATTATTTTGCGTGTCTTGAAATATTGACGCATTCGAGGTGTTTGTTAAAGAAAAAAGCAGTATTATAAAGATTACGCATGAAAATATATTTATTATCTTTTTTTGTTTTGTCGTTTTTATGTTATTCATCTTTTTTGTTTTGCACGGCTGATATTATGAATCGCAAACCATCATGTGATTAAATTATAAGCCCTTCTACTATAAAATCAACAACACAAATGTTATAATAATTTTTTATTGTAGAAGAGAGGAATAGTCGAATGTTAAACAAAACGACGATAAGATTTCCGGAATTCGTTAAAAAATTTGGGAGAGGTTTTTTTTCTTGGGATAGGGGAGGGATTGGGGTTGTGGCTAATGCTGGCCAAAATAAAGCGGTTATCCTTGGAATGCGTAAAATCGATTTTAGTAATGCCAAATTAAACTTATTGGATTCTAGTTTGGTTTATGATATTTTGCGTGGCGAAAAGGGAAGAAGTGTAGACATAGAATTGTTAAGTCAGTTAGATAAGGTGCCAGAAGAAGTTATAGCCTATTTAAATGAGGATGCCGGAAATTATTTTGCTTTTTCTTATGATCCTACTCCAAGACTTATAATTCACAGGGCATCCAGAGCGCAGAGCGAATTAATTAGCGTTGATTCTGGAACGATTTTGGATTTGGCTCTTACCTTTCCTGGGAATAGGACTTATCCTTTAATTCCACTTGAATTTTCTTGTGTCATGGATAATAGAAGAAAAGAATTGTGTTATTTCCCTGATTGCAATAGTGACTCGTCTTCGCATTTCCCTTTTGTTTTTAACGGATTAAATTCAAGGGATCCCAAAAACGATGTTTTTTTAAAAAGAGAATTTGCTTTATTTAATAAGGCTATGATTTTGGGAAGATTGACTTGTAAGTTCTATGACATAGGCTCATTCAAATTTTTAAATCAGTATTTAGGCATGGATTTATGTGAAGCAATGGAAAATTTTTCTATATTTTGGTTTGTCAGAACCACATTTGCGAGAGGTGGACGTGTGGCTGTTTTTCCTTCTTGTGAAAAACATTTTACTTATTTATTAAACTTCAGAAAATTATTAATAGAAAATGAATTTATTTGCGATAACACTGCTTTCCGTGCGGCTTTGGGCCAATGTTGATATCACAAGCCAAACTGGCTTTGGCTCTTATTAATAAAAAGAAAATTCGCGATGAAGAATCTTTGTTTGTTGCTGAAGGTGAAAAACTTGTAGAAGAGGCAATCAAATTTGGCGAGGTTGAATTTATAGTTTATTCTGAAGATGTTTCTGCGATTATTGATGCCCAAAAGAAAAACATAAAAGTTTATAAAATATCTTCTTCAGAAATGAAAAAACTGTCTTTAGTTGAAACTCCTCAGGGGGTTTTAGCCGTTTGCAGAAAAACAAATTATAAGATCAGCAATTTACTTAATCTTCGTAAGCCTTCTAATCCTCTTAATTCTTTAATCCTGTTACCCATAGAGATACAAGATCCGGGGAACCTTGGTACCATGATAAGAGTTGTCGATGCTGTGGGCGCATCTGGAATTATTGTTTCAAAAGGGACGGTTGATCCTTATAATCCAAAAGTTGTACGCTCGACGATGGGATCGATTTTCAGAGTTCCTATTGTTGAGATTGATAATCTCCTTTCTGTTTTGATCGGGATACAGGATAAAGGATACAGGATACTGGGGACAGATTTGGTAGCTAAAAAAACGCACTGGGATATTGATTATAAGCAACCGACTGTTTTGTTAATAGGGAATGAATCTGTGGGACTCCCTTCTGATATTTTAAAAATATGCGATGATACTGTAAAGATTCCAATACCCGGGAAAGCCGAATCGCTAAATGCGGCAATGGCGGCTTCTATTATATTATATGAGGCGCTCCGGCATAAAATTTTTTAAAAACGTTTAAAAATCGGCGGATTAAAGTTGATGGGAGTAAGCTCAGGGGGATCAGGATCATATTCTTGTAAGGCGTGATAAGCATATTGCCCTGCAAGAGTATTCTGCCAGTTTGGTTCGTGGAGAAAATCTATTAGGTTGCCTAGAAACATTTCTCTTGTTATTTGTTTTTCTTCATATTCTTCTATAAATGTGTCAATTCTAAAAAGATCAAGTTCATCTTTGAATAATGTAGACCCTTTTTCTAAATTATCTAATGTTCTATTGGAATGCGCCTTCCCAAGATTTAAAATGCTTATTGAAAAAAAATGTAGTCTTAACGCTCCTCCAAGAGACATGGCGCTTACATCATCTGGTTCGAGCCTTAGCATAACAGGTATATCAATATATAATTTTGTTTCTGTGAGCTTTGAACATACTAGTCTTAACAATGGCAGATATTTTTTTCTTCTTGTCCTATAGAAAGTTCTTGGTTTTTTGCTTGTTTGAAACAAAAAGTTGCTCAAGCTATCTATAACCTCATACGCAGTTGTGTATTTTTCATCTTCTAGTAACTTTCTTAAAACTATTTCATAACTGGTTAAACTAAATAACCCTTGGGAGGTAATGTTTGCAGTCCCCTTTGACTCGAGTTCTGAAAGTTGTTCTAATATTTTTGAGAGTTTGTCTTTAGATATTCTTAATATCAAATGGTTCGCGGCTTCGGGATGTTTTAAATACTCAAGAGCTGCTGTAGTACAAGGTTTTTCTTTCTCTTCCTGTGTTTTTTTATCAAGAAGAGCCTCGAATATTTTTTGAGTAATAAGATAAAGTTGCTTGGAGTGACCTTCAAGTTTTGGTTTGGTCTCTTTTGTTGTTCTCTTTGGTGAATCGTAATAATCAAGGGCAAAATCTAATAATGCTGTGAGTCCCTCTGAAACTTCTCCTAGCTTGATCAAAGCAAGGCATCCTTGAACTCCCTCATTATAATTCCAATTTAGGCGTGTATCGCTGTAAGTAGGCCTTCTCCTTTTCCGTAAATGTACAACTTCTCTTGCTATTTTTACGGCGGCCCTTTTTTCTAAAAGATGGATGTTTTTGAGTGCGGCAGTCCTGATTTCAACGTCTAAATGTGATAAACCCTTTTTAATCCACGGGATAAACCTTGCATCTTGGAATTCCATTAATCTAAGATACCCTTCTGTTAATTCAGGACACCATTCTTTTTCCTGTTCTTTTCTTTTTATCTGATTTATTGCTGCAGTTGCTTTATCAAGGTAATCTATGAAATCAATTATCGCACTATCCGGAATAAGGGTGTCCAAAAAGGCATCTCTTAATCGTGAAATAAAATCTTCTCTTGATATTTTTTCGTTATTAATGCCAAGAATCTGAATTTTATCGTCATAATAAGCTACCGCTTCACAATCATAGTCAACCAGACCGAGTAAAATATCTAGATTATATAATGTTAGAAATCGGCTATGTTCAGCCGCAAGTTCTAATATACATTCTAGTAGTAGGATTTTTGTGAATTTATCGGAAAGATATTTTTTCGCGATGTCCCCTTTTCCCAATTGAGCTAAACATACCATAGCTTTAAGCCTTACAATACTTGGATTGTTTTCACGCATTAAATTGTCGTAAAATTTTATTTTGCCTCTTGTATTTGGAATTGCAACCGCTTCATCGGTTACGAGCAATTTCCCATGCAAAATAAAATCTATAGGTTGTAAATATCCATCTCTTGCGCACATTGTTTCCAAAGCCTCTGTATATTTTAAATGATAAGTTTTAAACGGATTTAATCCTTCTCTTAATAGATAATATGCGGCCTCTTTTTGTTCTTCCTCTTTATGGTTTATCATCATGTCTAAAACATCCGTCAAAGTTTGTATTGGCATTTTTGATAATGTCAGTAATATCCCATAAAAAAATGGATCGATATAGTTTGTAAGACGTTCGACAGATTCCCCAATTTCTTTCTCTCTGCCATATTTTGCGACTTCAACTAAAAAACTTCTTAATCCTTCATTGTCTAATACTTCTAAAATACCCCTTATCTCCTCTGATGTTAAATATTCGATCCTTAAGACGGATGATATTTCATCTATTCTTCTTGGTATACCAAACAATAAAAAACAGGCTGATTTATAATCTCCTTTTCTTGTCAGATCCTGGACTGAGGCTATTAGTGTTTCCCTTGCATCTGCGTATCCAAAATCCCAGTACTTTGATAAATTACTCACAGGGTCATTTCTTAAGACTAATGCTTTACAACTTGAATAGACCGGTCTTCTTGTTTTTGATATTTCAGGCGCGATTATTTCTTCTTCAATTGTCAGATCTCTTCTTGCCTCCATTCTTTCTTTTAAGAGAGAGCTCCCTTCTGTTTTAAACGTAGATGTTTCTTTGAATCCTGTTTGTGGACTTCCAAAAAATAGAGGAGTTCTTATTTGTGGTATTGAGAATTCAGCGTAATTTTTAAAAATATGAGGCATTTGTCTGTTTAATTCATTTAAGGCAGACTCTAATATTCCAGGTTCTAAAAGTTCTCTGGCAGCGCAAAATATGTTATCAACAACTTTCCTTCCTGAGCCGTTATTCTTCATAGAAAGTTTGAACAAGACCACGGCCAATCGCCTGTAACTTGTAAATCCGTAAACATATTTTGCTGCCGTTTTGCCCCGAGAAATTTCTATGATTTTATTTATTCCTTCTTTTTTGTCATTTATCGCGAGTTGATAAAAGTAATCAGCCACAGAATTGGGATTACCAGCCTCGCATAGTAAGACAAGCTGATGCTCCAGTTTTTGTTCTTCAATAATTTTTTGAATTGTTTCAAAAGAATCACCACAGGAAAAAAGGAGCATCGCTGCTGATTCTAAATCATTTGCGTTGCCTAAAGAGACAAGTTCTTTTATCCTTTTTGCCCTTTTTGCGGGATCTACAAATTCAAAGTTCGGATTGCTTCTTATCGCAATCCTTCCGGTAATCCCTCTGACTATTTTTAAAGAGGTTGTTTCAGTGTAAAGAGGCTGTAAATCTGTTCTTTGAGTAGAAAGCCTTGTGATGGCAAGACATTTCCCTTCAGACTCAATAACAGCACCTAGCCCTGCTTTTATTTTTTTTGCGGCATAGATGCTTTTTGTAGATATTTGAATTGTCATATAATTTTTTTTCGTTTAAAACAGTACAAAGTTTCAACTTTTTTGTTATAATTATCTTTTAATAAGAGGATTAAGGTTTTCGCACCCTTAGGCTGAGCTCAGGGTGACATTTCGCAACAGTCCCAGGATCGGGAGGTAAGCGTTTGCTATCTGGTAAAATAGAAGAGATTAAATTACAAGCTGATAGTGATCTTGATAGTGTAAAATCGTTACAAGATCTTGAGTCAATTCGCATTAAATACCTTGGGAAAAAAGGGCTTTTAACAGAGATATTAAAATCTTTAAAGACTGTAGATCCTTCGGATCGGCCTGCTTTTGGTCAATCTTTGAATCTTACCAAAAGAGAGATTGAAACAAAAATAGAGGAAAAAAAGGTTCAATTTGAAGGACAGATCTTGGCTCACAACCTGTCTGAAAAGACAATGGATATAACTCTTCCCGGGAAGAGAATTCCTCGCGGAAAGAGACATCCTATCACTGTTGTAGTAGATGAGCTTGTAAAAATTTTTAGGCGATTAGGATTTGATATTGCTTTAGGTCCGGATATTGAAACGGAATATTATAATTTTGAAGCGTTAAACATCCCAAAATATCACCCTTCACGTGATATGTGGGCTACGTTTTGGCTTGAAAATGGACTTTTGCTTAGGACTCATACCTCTCCTGTTCAGATTCGTATAATGGAGAAACAAAAACCTCCTTTTGCTTTTGTTGTTCCGGGTCGAGTTTACAGAAGAGATGATGATATTACTCATTCATCAGTTTTTCATCAGTTGGAAGGGCTTATGGTTGATACTAATATCACTTTTGGCGATTTAAAAGGTGTTTTAACCGCGTTTTTGCATGCTGTTTTTGGCAAAAACAAAAAGGTAAGATTCAGGCCAAGTTATTTTCCTTTTACAGAACCATCGGCGGAAGTTGATGTTGAATGTACTTCCTGTGGCGGTAAAGGATGTAGAATTTGCAAAGAGACCGGCTGGATTGAAATCTTGGGATCAGGGATGGTTGATCCAAATGTATTTGGTTACGTCGATATCGATCCCGAAAAATATTCAGGGTTTGCTTTTGGTTTGGGGATTGAGCGTATCGCTATGCTTAAACATGGGATTGATGATATTCGGCTTTTTTATGAAAATGATTTGAGGTTTTTAAAACAGTTTTGAGAGTGGGGGATGAGATTTGAGAATAAGGATTAAAAAAACATGAAAGTTCCTATAGAGTGGTTAAAAGATTTTGTCAATATAAACATAAAAGCAGATGAGCTTGCTTCTTTACTTACTATGGCGGGACTTGAGACCTCTGTTTCTGCCGGCAATTTTCTTGAGGTTGATATTTTGCCGAATAGGGGAGATTGCCAATCTGTTTTAGGTGTTAGCCGTGAAGTTTGTGCTGTAACAGGAGCAAAATCAAAAACCTCAAAAACAAAGATTAAAGAGATAAAAGAGAAAATTTCATCATATCTTAGAGTTGATGTAAGAGATAAAAAACTTTGTCCGCGCTACATGGCCAGGGTCATCAAAAATGTAAAAATAAAAGAGTCTCCTCAATGGCTTAAAGAGAGGCTTGAATCTTGTGGAATAAGATCGATTAACAATGTTGTCGATGTTACAAATTATATTCTTTTAGGGTATGGTCAACCTATGCATGCTTTTGACGCAGACAAACTGCAAAGTTTGAGTGGAAGCTTTAAACAGATAATTGTTCGAAGGGCTTCTGATTGCGAACCATTTAAGACTTTAGATGGAGGAGAACATAAACTTACAAGAGATATGCTTGTCATTGCAGATTTAGAGAGAATTGTTGCTATTGCTGGCGTTATGGGTGGGAAAAATACAGAAGTTTCTGATTCTACAACGACGATTGTCTTGGAATCAGCTTATTTTAACCCTCTTTCGATAAGCAAAACTTCAAAAGAGACCAAATTAAGAACCGAATCTTCGGCCCGCTTTGAAAAAGCAGTTGATTGGAACATGGTTGGACGGGCTTTGGATCTTGGAGCTCAATTAATTGCGGAGTTGGGGAATGGAGATGTTTTGTCTGGAATAATTGATATAGCAGAAAAAAGAAGCGCTCCCAAAATATTGGATCTTAGATTTTCTAGACTAGAACAATTATTGGGAATTAAAATTTTCCCGGAAGTTGCCGTAAAGATTTTAAGGAGATTGGGATTTAAAATTATTAAAAAAGATAATAAAAAATTAAAAGTGGAAGTTCCAAGCTTCAGGATTTCGGATATTGAAAGAGAAATTGATCTAATAGAAGAAATCTCGCGTATAAATGGGTATGATAAAATTTTAACTACGATGCCTACCTTTATTAAAAAATCTTTAGGTGATGATACTTTGGATAAGGTATCTTACATAAAAGAGATTTTGGCAGGATCAGGCTTATATGAGGTTCAAACTTTTAGCATAGTAGATCCAAACAACGCTGATGGTTCAGCTTTAAAGATATCAAACCCAATGACATCCGAAGCATCTGTTATGAGAACCGATATTATTTCCGGACTCTTGAAAGTTATTTCTCATAATATAAGGCATCAGATTAATGATATAAGGATTTATGAAGTCGGGAAAATTTTTATGCCTGGAACTCCTCATCAAGAAAAAGATATTATAGCGGGCGCTATAACTTTTCCTAAATCATCTTATTTTGATGTTAAGGGGATTGTTGAAAACTTGCTTTATGAGTTTGTAGATTGTTTTTATGTTTCATCAGTTAACAATAACCTCCTTCACCCAAATGAGTCCGGCGAAATTAAAGATATCGGATGGTTTGGCTTGTTGCATCCTGAAGTTTCTAAAAAATGGAATTTTAGACAGGATATTTTTGTTTTTCAATTAGACCTGACGGCGTTGTTTTTGGCAAAAAAAGAAAAAAGGTATTCCAAATTACCTAGGTTTCCTAAAGTTGAGAGAGATTTGGCCATGTTTGTTTCATCAAATTCTTCTCATCAAAAGATAGTTGACCTCATTAAAAAATTTGGGGGTGAGTTTTTGGAGGAAGTGGAATTGTTTGATATTTACAAAAACAGCAGAGCCTATAGACTATCTTTTAGAGATAAAAACTCAACATTGACAGATGACATTGTGAATGAAAAATTTAATACTATTCAAAAAGCTTTGGAAGAGCATTTGGGCGTGGAGATAAGGAGGTAGCCTGTGTGATTTGAGTTTTTTTAAGTTTTTTGGTATAATTAAACTATTATGAAGAAAGTTTATTTAGAAGCTGAAAAGAGAGAACTATTAGGAAAGAAGGTTAGTGGTTTACGTAAAAACGGTGTTATTCCTGCTATAGTGTATGGTCATGGAATGGAATCTTTTCCTATTTCTGTACCTATTAAATCCTTTGTCAAAATTATAGGTGGAGATGTTGGAAAAAATGCCATTATTGACCTAAAAATTAAAAACGATACATTGCCTGTTCTTGTCCATGATGTTCAAAGAGATGTTTTAGGTGAAGACATTTTGCATATTGATTTTTTCCGTATCCGTATGGATGAAAAAATTAAAACAAAAGTGCATGTAGAGCTTACAGGGGAGTCTATCGGGGTTAAAGACGAAGGTGGTATTTTGGTACATAATATTAGAGAGCTTGAAGTTGAATGTTTGCCGGATAGAATACCTGAAAAGTTTGAATTTGATGTTTCTTTATTGAATATAGGGGATAGTATTTTAGTTTCTGACATTGAAGTTAAAGAAGGCGTTAAGATTCTGGCTAATCAGACAGATTCTATTGTGCATATTTCTGCTCCTGCGAAAGAAGAGGTTGTTGCTGCTCCTGTGGTTGAAGGCGCGCTTCCTGCGGAGGGTGAGGGATTGTCCTCTCAAACGGAAGCTAAATCAACAGAGGGTGCGACTTCAAAAGAGGGAGATAAATCTTCCACTTCTGAAAAACCTAAAAAATAATACTTCAAATAAAAGTTCTACAAGATTTCCTTTTACCGTTACGATATAATAAATGCCATGGCTCAAGATATGTCAACCCAGTCTGGAGGCGTTCATCCTGGAAAACCTATAATTTGGCCTTCTGGCAAGAGTGCGCCTCAGGCTCAGACTGTTAATCAAACTCAGATAAGTGGGAATGTAAAAGGATCTGTTTCCACAGGTTCTACAACAGGCGCTGCACCTACCACTACTGTTTCTCAAACTACGGGGACAACAACAGCTTTACCTCCAACACAGGCTGCAAATATTGCCAGACCATTAACTATTGCGGATATAAAACAACATCTTCTACAGCTTCAGATACCTGATACAGATTTTAATGTTAAGCTTGCTTCTTTAATGCTTAAAGATGGTTTGGAACTTTCACAGGTGAATTTTGTAAGTATATTATCTTTGCTTCAAGGGACGAATAAAAGTTTAAGTATGCAGGAAGCAGCCATTATGCTTACCATGAAAGGGATAGATTCTCCTGAAGCATTGCAGATACTTGGTAAATTTTTTGCGGAAAATCCTCAGATTGCTTCTCAACTTGTTGCACTGCAACAAGGCTTAACTAATCTTGGTTCCGCATTGGGCATAAGTAAAGGTTTATTGGATACTAATCTTGTCTCTCAGCTTGGGGCTCTTCTTGCGCAGTTTGATGAAGCAGTTTCTGGATTTACAGGCAAACAATTTAAAGTAAACAACAAAAATCTTCTTAATGATATTAAAGCTTTAAAAGCTTTATTAACGGAGGTTCAAGGAAAAGCAGAGAATTCTGGTTCTGCGGAAGCTCAAGTTTTACAATCAAGTTTGGGGCAATCTATGAGCAAACTTAATGCGGTTATAGAGAACTTGGTTGCTCAAGCTTTATTGTCCCAAAAAGGAAAAGAGGACGTAAATTTCCTTTATAAGCAGGTTCCTAATTTGTCAGCAGATCCGCCAAAAGATTTGGAAATAGTGATAAAACGGAACGGTGATGAAAAAAATTCAACTTTTGATTACGAAAATTCTCAGGTTGTTTTATCCCTGCAAACAGCAAATCTTGGTAAAATGGTTTGTTCCGTTTATGTGAAGGCAAAAAGAGTTTATATTGTTTTTGTTTTTAATAAAAAAGAATATGGTGATGATGCAAGTGAGATAATAGCAAGGGAATATTCTGAGCTTCAAAAAAAGCTTGTTCAGAGTGATTTTATTGTTTCAGGGTATCAGATTAAAATTGATCCTGCCATGTGCAGCGTAAAGCCATATTTAATTCCTATGCTGCCTAAGCTTGGCGCTCAATTAAAGAGGATTGATTTGGAGGCATAATGGCTGAGTTTGAAGATAAAGAAAAAAAAAGGGCTGTAGTTGCTTTAAGGTATGATGTTGATAAAGATAAAGCCCCCCTTGTTTTAGCTGCGGGGAGTGGTCCTATTGCTGACGAAATATTAAGAATTGCGGATGAAAACAAGATTCCTCTTTATGAAGATCCTGATCTTGCGCAACTCCTCGCAAAACTTGAGATAGATACAGAAGTTCCTCCCGAACTCTACACTCTTGTTGCCGAAGTTTTATTTTTTATTTATAAACTTGATAGAATGGCGGAGAAGAGAGAGAAACTTATATCCAAAATGAGAGAGACAGAGAAGGAAAAAAAGAGATGAAAAGACGATGTTTTCTGCCTCAAAAAATCAGGCTTAGGCAGCTTAATCCTCATTGATTTTTCTGATTCTGGGCCAGTGCTGTGTAAAAATCCCCCAACCGTCAGAAGTTCCAAAAACCTTTAAATATTTTAGCCAGTAAGTATCTATCCTTAGTAAGTGATCTTTAAGACACTTTTTGGCTTTTGCGTTTCCTTTTTCTGCTGCATCCAAAACAATAAGAAGGACTTTTTTATAAGCTTCTTTCCCTTCGGAGGTTTTAGGGAATTTGTCGCTATTTAATAAAGCATATAAATCTTCCCATCTTAAACAATCATACAGACAAAGTTCAAAAATCTTGTAAGCTTCCATATAGCCTATGTATTCAGAAGGAAATTTATAGAACAGGAAGTCTGTTATAATAAATATATATAAATTTTTTGTTGCAGATGTTTTTGCTTTACGTATTAAAAATTCTAGTATTGTTTTTATTGGCAAAAACATCTTTTTCCTTGTTGATCCTGAAGATTTTTTCACAAAATCAATTAACATTGATAGCAATTTTTCTATGTTGTCCCTGCCAACCAATGGCAACGATCTTTCAAGAAGTGCAATGTCATTAAGATGCATAACATAAAACATGTCTTTTTCTGAAATTAAGAATTGAAATAATAATTGAATAGCTTCATTGTCAAGCCCTTCTGCTTGTTGTAAAATTTTTCGAAAAACCTCATCTTTAAGTCCCCATAGACTTTTTCCCGCTTTAACAGAAGATTCTGTTTTTACAAGAGAATAAAGCTGCGACAAATTAAGAGAACTTGTTATGTGTTTTAGGTCTCCGTGAGAAGATGCTAATTGTGTAAAATCTTTTTTTCCCATTTGTGGCAGGTAAGAGCATAAAAAATTGCTGGCTGCTAAATTGCCGGTTTTTGCCAAATCAGATATTCTAAGTAATTTATCGCGGTTTTTTGTTTTTAATAATGAAAGTAGAAATCTTCTCTTTGTTTTGGTCAGAAGAATTTCCCATGCTTGGGGAGTATCGATATCCATTAAATTTTTAATTTGCCATCTTTTAAGAAAATGACCGTTTGTTATAATTGGCATTGGTTGTCTTAGGACTATGCTTTTGCAAGGAGAATCTTCTGTAAGGCTTGTTGGGGGAATACCATTTGTCCTTGGTTCTGTTTGGGTTATATTAAAAAATGGCGGGGGCAACATTAGTTCTGGTTCTTTTTTTGTTTGGGGCGTACCATTTCGTATAACATGTCTAAATGATATTGTTGCTCTTTCTTGTTCCCCAAAACTATTAATTCCGGATAGTTCGAATTCAATAATATTGTAAGGGGAAAGCAAAAAAGGTTCCGTATCGCAGTCAAGTAATACCTGCTCTTGTCTTCCTTTGTAGTTGTCGTATATAGTGAGGCGGCTATGATTGGAAAACACTTTGAGAGCAAAACATTGATTGTCTCTATCAAAATATATAGAAAAAAATTGCTTAGGAAGAAAACTATCTTCAATCATTATATCTGCGGCGCCATGTTCATTTGATGGGATTTTTTTCCCAATTGTTATTTCATTGTATTGAGTTAAGAAAATTTGAATTGTCCCTATTGAAAGAAAAGCTACTTCATCTCTTTTTACTCTGCCAACTACTTCATTTTCTTTTTTAACTTTAACATCAACTGCATGTCTGCTCAATGATGGAGATATATGTACTTTTACTCTTCCGCTCTTAAATGATCCCAAAAAAGTTTCGATATAGGTTGTTCTTCCTAGAATAAAATTTATTGTTCGGCTGGTGTCCCATCCACTCCCTCTTAGTACTTTCATTCTGATTTATCTCCTTAAACACAATACATTAGTTATTCTTAATTAATCCCGATTATTTTCCCCAATAAAGATAATCGGGGTTAAGCTTTGATTCCCCTATAGTTTATTATCAGCAAAAGAAGAGTTTAATTTCAAAAAAAACATACAAAATTTTAATTGATTTTGTCTTTTCAAGTGGTATAATAATTCCAGTTTTATTGAGTAATCTGCTGATCTTTCTCATTCTTAATGCAATGATGATCGTTTGACCCGAATAGAAGAAAACAGGAGGAATAATGCAGCGCGATCCAATTTTACAAATTGGGGCGGAAGGCTTAGCGTCTACAGATGAAAAAATGCAAAGCCTTATTAACCGCATTGTTAATGCTGAGACTCCTGGTTTTAGAAGTTCAGATGTAACAATACGATCTTTTCCTCTTGAATTAGAAGCCGCGGAAAAAAAGCTTTCAACCCAGTCTCCAAAAGTTGATGGGACTTTTTATAATTATGCTCAGGGGACATTTGTTCGCACGGGTAAAAATACTGATTTTGCCATAGGAACGCCTGGTTTTTTTGTTCTGTTTTGTCCGTGGGGAGAAGGGTATTCTCGGGATGGTAGGTTTATGGTTAATCCGGAGGGAGAAGTTGTAACTGTTGTTGGCGGTTATAAGCTCATGGGACAAAATGGGCCTATACTTGTCTCTCCAGGAAGCAGGATAGATATTTCAGAAACTGGTGAACTTTTGGTCGATTCGGAAGTTGTTGATAAAATAAGAGTTGTTGACTTTGAAGATAACCAGTCTCTTGAGTCTTTAAATGGGGTTATTTTTAAAGATCCGACAGGGAATTTGGCATTAAAAGAGGTTGATAATCCTAAAATTCTTCAGGGATACGTAGAATCTTCCAATGCAAGTGTTGTCGATCAGATGGTGGAAATGATTTATATAAACCGTATTTATGATACAAATACGAAAATAATTCAAACTCGTGACGGTAATTTATCTCAAGCCATCGGAATGGGAAGAGTTCAATAATTAAGGAGGGGTATTAACATGTTTCAACCTTTATATGTTGCTGCGACAGGCCTTTCTGCTTCAGAAGATGAATTATTAGAGATAACCAATAATCTAGCTAATGCTAAAACTCCCGGGTTTAAGGCAGGACGGACTGAAATGGAAAGTCTTCCATATGTGCAAAAATCTTTTAAAGATATGTTAGCTGTTCAAATGGCTGCATATGATAATTCTTCGAATGTTATTCCTGAATTTGGCACAGGGGTTCGTGTGGCTGCAACACCGAAAGATTTTTCGCAGGGGACTCTTGAGCATACAACCAATCCTTTGGATGTTGCTATTTATGGAGAAGGTTTTCTTCAGGTTAAAATGCCGGATGGGTCCATAGGTTATACACGAGCAGGGCATCTTAGGGTTGACAATGAAGGGAATTTGGTAAATGCTGATGGACATTTTCTTGAACCTTCTATAGTTATACCCCAGGGAACAACATCTATTGTAATTCGGCAGGATGGAGTTGTCTTTGTTTCTATAGATAATGCAATTTCCCAGACAGAAATAGGTCAGCTCTCTCTTGTTAAATTTTCAAATCCCGGAGGATTAAGGAGCCTTGGTCAAAATCTTTATGCGCAGACCCCATCATCCGGAGATCCGATTAACGGTTATCCTGGAGATGAAGGTTTTGGAACAATAACTCAATATTCCGTAGAAGCTTCAAATGTTGATGTTATTTCTGAAATGATGAGGATGGTTATGGTTCAAAGGGTTTTTGAGACCATAACCAAAGCTGTTTCAGGGTATGAAGGGATGTTGACTAATCTAACAAGGATGAAAGCGTAATTTATAGTAAAAGGTTTGACTTTATGTTGAAAAATATAATTATTTTAATTTTTTTGTCTCTCTTTTTTTTCACCGGTTATTGTTCTGGTGATTCAAAAGATTTAATTGACAGCAAAATAGAATCATCGATAAAAAAATTTGTCTTTTCAAAAAAACCTGAATGGGCAAAAGAACAAATTAGCGTAAACTTTATCAAAACTCAGGCATTAATGGACATTTGTGATGGAAGAGAAAATATTGAGATTACGATCCCGGAAGATTATAAGCTGTCAAAAATAATGACTCATATGATTATTCCCTTTGTTGTATCTTCAAATAAGGTTGATCTTGGAAAGGAATATCTACAGGTAGATATTGGAATCTTTAAAAATATTGTAGTGGCAAAAAAGAAAATCATGAAAGGTTCTATTGTATCTGCTGAAGATATAGGCCTGGAAAACAAGAATGTGTCTTCTTTACAACAAAATTACTATGCTAGTATGAAAGATGTTTTAACTAAAGTGGCAAAAGGAAATATTAGTGAAGGGGCAATATTATACAGTTGGATGTTAAAATTAAAACCTGTTATTGCGAAAGGTGAAAAAGTTACAATCTTGGTTCCGGTTGAAACTCTTTTGGTGGAGGCGTTTGGAATTGCTTTAGAAGATGGGCAAACGGGGGATATTATTAAAGTGAAGCGTGATAATTCAAAAGAGACATTTAATGCTGTTGTATTAAATAATGGGGTTGTAAAGGTCAGCTTATGATAATAGGAGATGAATTTTGCGCATAAAAAAACTTTTAAATATATTTTTGATGTTTATATTTTCGTTGTTTCTTGTCAATTTTATTTTGTTTCTTCCTGTTTTTGCGGATTCTTTATGGAATCAAAATTCTCCTTCGCCTTATTCATCTGAAAAGACCTATAAAATTGGAGATATTATAACCGTTCTTATAGTTGAAAATACCAATGCTAAACATAAAGCAGGAACAGATACTGATGTTAAGGATGATATGAGTTTTAAATTTACACATACAATTAATAGTTTAATTCCTCTTATAGATCAAAATAATTCCGCGGCATTTAATAATGGCAACAAGTATTCAGGCAGCGGGTCAACTCAAAGAGCGTCTAGCGTTACGGCAAAGGTTGCAGCTATTGTTATGGAGGTTTTACCCAACGGAAATATAAGCATAGAAGGAAGCCATAAAATAAGCATCAATGATGAAATGCAAGAAGTTGTTATTTCAGGTATTGTTCGCGCAAAAGATATTACAGCTAACAATGTTGTATATTCTTATCAAATTGCCAATGCTAACGTATCTGTCACGGGAGTGGGAGTTGTGCAAGAAGCGGAAGATCCTGGATGGTTGACCAGAGTTTTAAATTGGTTGTTTTAACATGAAAAACAATAAAAAACATTATATAAATATTAAGTTAAGCGGTCTTAGGGGTATAATTTTGTTTATTGTTTTTATTTTGGGATTTGGGATTTGGAATTTGGAATTTGAATCCTGTATTGCTGCTCCTCCCGTTCGTATTAAAGATATGGCCAGTGTTCTTGGAGCAAGAGAGAATCAAATTATGGGATTTGGTTTGATTGTTGGTTTGAAAAATACGGGAGATTCTGTTTCTACAGGTTTTACTCAACAAGCAATGAACAATCTTTTGTCAAAAATGGGGATGGCTCCCCAAATAGATTTTAAAAGTAGAAATGTTGCAGCCGTTATGGTGACTTGTAACTTGCCCCCGTTTATTAGATCAGGACAAAAGATGGATGTTACCGTATCTTCTGTTGGGGATGCCACTAGTTTGGGTGGGGGGACGTTGCTTTTAACTCCCTTGCAAGGGCCTGATGGTAATGTTTATGCTACTGCACAAGGGAATATTTCCATTGACTATGATACAATTATGCCAAATTTGTCTACGGTAAGAAAGAACCATGCAACGACAGGAAGAATTCCGGGTGGGGCGTTGGTAGAAAGAGAAGTTCCTGTTACTATTGCCGAGCAAGGGTTTGTTTCTATTGTATTAGATGAGCCTGATTTTACGACAGCTGATAGGGTTGCAATAGCCATAGAAGAAGGTGGGTATGCTGCACGTGCAATTGATGCCGGGACTATTAATGTTACGGTTTTAGGAACTGAGGACGCGTTGAGAACTATTGCCGATATTGAAAATATTACTGTTGTGCCGGATAGTATTGCAAAAGTTGTGATAAGTGAACGGACAGGAACAATTGTAATGGGAGAAAATGTTAAAATATCAGAAGTTGCGGTAAGCTATGGAGGGATAAATGTTACAGTGGGTCCTGTAAACTTATATTCCGAAGGTCATGCAGATGCGTATAATTCTGCTTCCGATACTATGAGAATACAAACAAATGTCAATCTTTCGCGTTCTGACAGTTCAATTCTTCTTGTCCCTTCTTCATCGCGCTTATCTACTTTAGTTAAAGCATTAAATGCTATTAAAGCTAAGCCTCAGGAGCTTATTGCTATATTGCAGGCGATGAAGAAGGTCGGTTCACTAAAAGCGGAATTGGAGATAATATAATAAAATGATAACTGGTGAATCTATTAGTAATAAAATATACGGACAGAATAATCAGATTCCTCAAAAATTTGGGCATACTAATCAAATTGGTTCAAATGAAGTATCATTGGAGTTTGCTACAATATTTTATAAAGAAATGTTAAAAGAAAGTTTTAAAGGTGATTTTGGCGGGTTTGGTGAAGGACATTATTCCTCTATGGCAAAAGATTTTTTTATAAATACTTTGGCGCGGGAGCTAGCGGAAAAAAATTCGGAGTTTATATCCGATACAAAATAACATAAAGAAAGGATATTAGAATTGACTATAGATAAAAAAAATAAGAATTCATTGAGAAGAAAAATGCCTAGGTCTGTTGAAGCATACATGCCGCTTGTACATTCTATAGCATCAATGGTTTCAGGTAAAGGATTGCCCCCTTCTGTTGATTATAATGATTTAGTTTCTGATGGGACTGTTGGATTAATGAAAGCGTGGGAAAATTTTGATCCGTCACGGGGTGTTAAGTTTGAAACATATGCGTCCTACAGAATTCGTGGTGAGATTCTTGATGGATTGAGAAATTATAGTCCGGTTCCTTATAGAATACAGGTTATGATTCGTGATTTGGCTAAAAAAGGATATAAAGCTGCTGTTGTTGAAAAAATGAAGGAGCGAGAGGAAGACATAGAAAAGAAAAATCTTTCTGAAAAGGATTTTAAAGTGGCCGTTAAAAAGATTAAGAAAATTGTTTCTGCTTCAGCTCTTATGTATTTGCTCTCTTTGGAAGAAATTGTCAGTTTTAAAGAAGTTCAGGTTTCTTCGGAAAAGGGTCCTGTTGAGGATTTGGAATTTAATGAGCTTCAGGATAAACTTAATGTGTGTCTTGAAAAGCTGCCAATTCAACATAAGCAAGTTATGGAACTCTTTTACAGAAAAGGATTTAATCAAAAAACAATTGCAAGTAAACTTGGTTTATCACGGCCAAAAGTTTGCAGGTTAATTGATAAAGGGATAAGATTTTTGCAAAAGGAGCTTAAGCATGTTTGATCCTGCTTATATCAGTTTAAAGGGGGCATTGGGAGAGACTATCATAAAGCAGGAGGTTGCTGCCCATAACTTAGCAAATATAAATACCCCCGGGTTCGAACCTAATACCTTTGATGAAGTTTTACAAAAAGTTATAAAAAGAGAAGACAAAAAGATTACTGTAGAACAAGAAATGGATGAGATCTCGCAGAATGTGTTAAGGTATTCTTCTTTAGTAAAATTGTTAAGTTATAAAATAAACACATTAAAGACAATTGCTTCACAAGGGAGGAGATAATCTGTGAGCCTTAAGCATGCTATGGATGTGAGTGTGTCGGCTATAGAGGCCGAACGCTTGAGGATGGAAGTAATATCTTCTAACATTGCAAATATAAATACCACTCGCAGTTTAAACGGTGGGCCATACAGGAGGCTTTCTGTTAGTTTGTATGAAAAAAACATCTC
This sequence comes from candidate division WOR-1 bacterium RIFOXYB2_FULL_36_35, assembly GCA_001771505.1. NCBI lineage: Bacteria > Bacillati > candidate division WOR-1 bacterium RIFOXYB2_FULL_36_35. The sequence goes on along the minus strand of MEUA01000010.1, from coordinate 25,831 downwards.
TTTCTCTGACGCTTTAAACCTTGCCGAAAAAAGATTAAATGGTGTTGGAGCTAAAATAGTGGAAGATACAACCCCTTTTAAAAAAGTTTATAAGCCTTCTCATCCTGATGCGGATAAAGATGGATTTGTTGAAACGCCTAATGTTGATCTTGCGTCGGAAATGGTGGATTTAACTGAAGCGTCGAGAGGATATGAAGCTCAGATAACAGCATACAATGCAACAAAAAAAATGATTCAGGATTTGATACAGTTGCCTTAGTTTTATAAGTTTAAAGTGTGTAGGAGGGGATTAACATGGTTGAGCAGATCAATCCTTTGGAAATCAGATTAAATAAACTTTTAGATGATGATTTTAATGTCGCTCAGGTTTTGCCAGATTCAGCTCCTTACGACGGAGTAGCTTTAAATAGTACCACAAGCAAAAATATTTTTGATGATGTATTGGCAAAAGCCATAGATGCACTACAAGGAGTTTCTCAGACAGAGGCGCATGCTAATCAACTTATGGAAAAATACGCTAGAGGTGAAGCCAATTTGCAAGAAGTGATGTTTGCTGCGTCTGAGATGGGAGTAATGGTTCAATTGGCTACAACGATAATAACTTCAGTGGTAGGAACGTTTAAAGAAATTACTCAGATGCAGGTATAAAGGGAGATAGGAAATAGAAGACAGAAAACAGCAAATAGTTTATCTCTTTAATCGAAAAGGGGGATTAAATGGCAGAGACGGGAAGTACTAGGGGACTGACTTTAATAAGTAATAGAAGATTACTTGTAATAATTGGCGTTGTTATTGCTGTTGTTTTGATTGTGTTTTTGTGGTCATTGCGTGGTTGTGTTTCCGGAATAAAAAATCAAAACAGCGGATATTTAACTATTTATACCGGTTTGGATTTAAAAGATACTGCTAATGTTGTTTCACGCCTGAAAGAATTAAAAATACCTTATGAAGTAAAAGAAGAGGGATCTGCGATAGCTGTTCCTAAAGATAAATCTGATGAAGCTAAATTGGGTTTGGCCGAAAAGAATCTTCCTATTGGTGGTTCTGTTGGATGGGAACTTTTTAATGAAACGCGTATGGGAGCTACCGATTTTGACAGAAGAATTCAACTAATACGCGCAATTTCAGGTGAGCTTTCAAGAACAATTAAAAGAATAAGAGGGGTGGAAGACGCACACGTTCAAATAGTTCTTCCTGAAACTAAATTGTTTGAGGTTACAAAATCTCCCGTGACAGCCGCTGTGTTGTTAAAGATTACCCCTGGAGAACGTTTAACTCCTGAACAGGTTGGGGGGATAGTTAAGCTTGTTTCTCACAGCGTTGAAGGGCTTTTATCTGAAAATGTGACAATCGTTGACAATGCAGGAAATATTTTGACTTCTGATTCAACTTATATGGAAAAAATTCCGACGGCAAGCGAACTTATAAAAAAGACGGTTCAAGCTCCTATAGAACAAGAAATTATTAAAAAAGAGGGATTGGAAGAGACAATACCTAATAACGAAGTTCAAAAATCAGAAAAAGCGGCAGGGAGTGAAAACATTATAGTAAAAGGGGAAGAAGAGAAGCCTGAAAGCAGTATAAATACAAGTGAAGTTAAAAATGAGATCGTAAAAAACGAAGAAAAAAATATAGAAGTTATAGAACAATTTCCTAAAGTTGAAAAAAAGATTGCGGATTTAACGGATTCTGATAAGAATGTTTTGAAAATGAAGGCAAAAGAAGAATATGAAAGACAACTGACGGCTAAAGCTCAAGATCTTTTAAATCAGTTTTATCCCGAAGATACTATAATTGTTAGAGTAAATGTTAATTTTGGTCAGCCTCCAAAAGGAAAGAAGGAGTCCAAGCTTAAAATAAATGCGGGATCAGGATTTATTTATGTTCCAATTAAAGATATAGTAGTAATGACCTTGGTTGATGAAAATTTGGATCTTACTCTGAGAGTTAGAAAATCTACATATCAAACCATAGCAAGAGCCGTAGATTACGATAGGGCCAGAGGCGATAAAATAATTTTAAAGAGAGTCCCTTTTCATTATGCTGAGTTTCCGGAACAAAAAGAGGAATCTAAATTATTTGGTTTTGTTATTCCTGGAATAAAACTTAATCTTTCTTACGTTTTATTGAGTGGGATTTTTATTCTTGTTTTTGTATTTATTATTCTTGTTGTAAGGCGTAGAAGACTTTCGGGGAGAAGAGAGAAAGAAGATGTAGTGTTTGAAAAAGAGGCTCCTACTGAAGGGGAAGCTACAGCTACTGTAAGAAAAATTAAAGATTTGGCAAAAAATGATCCGGAAAAAATAGCCAGTCTTTTGAAAAAATGGCTTACGGAGGCGGAAGGGTGAAATTAACAGGAAAAGAAAAAGCAACTATATTTCTTTCGATTTTAGGATCAGATACATCTTCGGCAATATTGCGTTATTTGCCGCCTGATTTAGCTGATCTTATTGCTTCATCCATAAGTCATTTACCTACACCTACACCTGAGGCTTTAGGTGAGATTTTTGAGGATTTCCAGAGTTATTTTGCGCTTCCTTCTTCTAATAAAAAGTATAAAGATGTAAAAATACCTGAACTATCTAAGATGGCTCAGCCTTCAAATAATCTTGTTTCTAACTTTGATGAAGAGTTTATTTACGGTAAAGATTTAAAAGAGACTGAAACTGTCCCTTTGGACAATTTACCCCCGAAAGAGAAACTTCTATCTGCGGATGCCAAAAAAATTGCAAACATTCTTTCGGAAGAAAAACCTCAGGTTGCTGCTTTTGTTTTAGGGATGTTTCCTTTTATGAAAAAAGAGGAGATACTTATGGAGATGACTGTAAATAGGGATCAGGTTGATGAATTAATTCCTAATTTAAAACAAACGCCGTTTACTTTAGATCTTCAAGAGAAACTCACTTCTTATTTTGCGGAGAGGGTTTAGTGGGGCTTATAAAGCGGTTAAATATTACGCAAACAGGGGAGATTTTACTTGAGAAGAAACCTATAAGAATATCCAAAGATTTACCCCTCGATTTTGGCTGGGGACAGGATTTGCGACAAGAAGAAAATACAACTTTTAAGGAAGAGGAAGAAATATCTGAAGAACAATCTTTTCCTGATGTGATTTCGGATGAAGAGAAACTATCAGAAGCTGATAAACAGGCCAGGGGGATTATAGAGGAGGCTAAGCTGGAAGCCAAAAAGATAAGAGAAGATTCACAAAAGAGAGGGAGGGAGGAGGGAAAAAAAGAGGCTACTGAAAAAATAAAAGATGCGCTTTCAACCCTTAACCAAGCGGTAAAAGAGCGCAAAGAGATAATTAAAGATGCTGAATCTGAAATATTGAGGCTTGCGTTGAAAGCGGCCGAGCAAATTATACATTCTGAAGTCTCTTTGCATCGTGATGTTTGTTTAAATGTGGTTTCTGATGCTATAAACCGGGTGTCGGACAGGGAACAGATAATTATAAAAGTAAACAGGGAAGATGCTGACTATATAAAGCGTTATAAGGATAGATTATCTGGACTTGTTGATGGAGTAAAAAGTTTGTCGATTCTGGAAGATAGCCAGATAGAACCTGGTGGTTGTATTATTGAGACTAATCTTGGGTATGTTGATGCTAGAATTTCTACGAAGATAGAGGTTTTGGGGGAAGCTTTAAAAAGGGCATCAGAAGAGGTTGAAGCTGTTTAAATGGTAATTGATATTGAAAAGTATTACCGTGCTATCGAAAAGACAGATCTTATAAAAGTTATAGGCAAAGTAGTTCAGGTTGTGGGGCTTATAATAGAGGCTCAGGTTCAGGGTGTTTCTGTTGGAGACTTATGTGTTATACGGGTAGAAAAAGAGGATCGTGAATCTTATGCTGAGGTTGTCGGTTTTAGGGAAAAGAGAGTTTTATTAATGCCCCTTGGTTCAACTTACGGTATATCTCCAGGTTCTCAGGTCCTGGCTGCAGGAAGGCCTCTTATGGTTCAAGTCGGTAAACATGTATTAGGTAGAGTTTTAAGCGGACTGGGGGAACCCATTGATGGAAAAGGGCAAATTGTCGGAGAAAAAGACAGATCCCTTTTTGCAGAACCTCCGGACCCTGTAAAACGTCCCAGAGTAACAGAAATATTAAAAGTAGGGGTTCGCGCTATAGATGGGTTATTGACTATTGGGCGAGGCCAACGCATGGGTATCTTCGCAGGGTCTGGCGTTGGCAAATCTACACTTATGGGTATGATTGCACGTAATGCGGAAGCAGAAGTAAACGTTATTGCTTTAGTTGGAGAGCGTGGAAGAGAAGTAAGAGATTTTATAGAAGAATCTTTAGGCGAAGAAGGGTTGAAAAAATCTGTGGTAGTTGTTGCAACCTCCGATCAGCCTCCACTTATTAGGTTGAAAGCGGCTTTTGTCGCGACTGCGATTGCCGAGTATTTTAGAGATTTGGGTAATAAGGTTATTTTAATGATGGATTCTGTTACAAGGTTTGCAATGGCTCAGCGTGAAGTGGGGCTTGCGGCCGGCGAACCTCCGACAACCCGAGGTTATACACCCTCTGTCTTTGCATTATTGCCAAAACTGATGGAACGATCAGGCACATCTGTTGTAGGCTCTATTACTGCTTTCTACACTATTTTAGTTGAAGGTGATGATTTTAATGAACCTATTGCTGATCAGTGTCGTTCTATTTTAGATGGTCATATTATGTTATCCCGTGATCTTGCAGCCAGAAACCATTATCCTGCGATTGATGTTTCCCACAGTGTTTCTCGTCTTATGACAAATCTTGTGAAAGATGACCATAAGGGGGCAGCCGCAAAATTAAGGGAAGTTCTAGCTCGATATAATGAGGCGGAAGATCTTATTAATATCGGAGCTTATGTGAAGGGGAGTAATCCAAAAATTGATTATGCTTTATCTAAAATAGACGAGGTGAATAAGTTTTTGCAACAAGGGACTTTTGAACAGATTGATTTTAATGAAACGGCTAAAAGGCTGGTAAAAATCTTTAAATAATCGGGTTAGAAAATAAATGGCAAGAAAAATAAAAGCGGGCAAATTCAAATACACTTTAGAAACTGTTTTAAAGGTGAGAGGAATTAGAGAAAAAAAAGAACAGGAAAAATTTGCTGAAAAAAACAGGGAATATATAAAAGAAAAGAAAAAAGAAGATGAATTAAGGGATGAAAAGAAAGACCAGGAAAACACCTTAAGAAAAGTTTTTAAGTCAGGGCCGATCTCTGATTTTGGGGAAGTGATGCGCCGCCATTCTCATTTGGGCATATTAAAAGAAGATATAGAAAAACAGGTTGAAAAAGTTATAGATGCAAGCAAAAAACTGGAAAAACAGAGGGAACAGCTCGTTAAGTCGATGAAAGATAAAAAAATTATGGAGAAAGATAAAGATAATACAAAGAAAAAACATACAAAATTAATGCAAGATTTAGAACTTAAATTTTTAGATGAAATTGCCACACAAAGATTTCAACGGGATCAGAGAGAAAAATCTTAACCCCGATTATTCACCCCAGAATCAATAACTAACAAATTGTCAAACATTACTTACGGTATGAATAATCGGGGTTAAGACTGTTTGAAATTCCTCCTAATAATCAGGGTTAAATTATATCCGGATTTTTTGCAAATAAACTGAAATTTTTTTATTTTTTATTCGAATTGTTTTATATGACACTGTTTATTCCTACTATAGATATAGGCACGGCATCATTTAAAGGATTAAGAAGATTCTCTGCTCTCCCCCACGAATCATTGAAATTTCAGGGGCCTCTTGCTGTTCCACCATGGGAAAAAAAATCTAATCTTTCTGTGGAAATAAAAGAGGATATTTTTGTTTACTCTTCTGTCAGTCAACTTTCTAGAAGTAATTCTTTTTGTGAAGAAGTTCTGGTCAGGAGGTCGTTTGAAGAAGGGACTTTTCCCGCGCTTGTTAAAATTTACTATAGGGGGGAATTTCATCCTTTTACTTCTGCAACAAAACTAAGAATTGCAAAAGCCGTTGCTAGGGTTGAACGAAGTTCAACTTCTCCTATTATTAGCATAGATTTTAAGGAGACTTCATCTTTAATTAGGTTTCTTGAGAAAGATAATGTTTTAACTCTTCTTGAGGAATTTCTGGAAAAGGCAAACCTTTCTTTTATTTCTGTAGAGTTTATAACAAAAGATATTGAAGCTAATGGTTTTGGCCTTAAGCGGGTTAAATTATTAGGTATGCGTATATCTGGAGAATCCAAGGTTGTAAGATAAAATATCGCGCCATGTTTTTTACTGAAATTTTCTTTATCAAAGATACGAAGATAATTTGTTATAAATAATAAGGAGGCATATTTATGATTGGAGCTGCTGGAGTTATAAGAGGTCAGAGTTATATTAGAATGGGACAAAAAATGGTTTACAGGGCTGAAAGTATTATTGTTCGAAATACTGGTAGGAATGAGTTTACTTCTGAAGGTGAGTTTTGTGATCCAGTAAAAATAGCCGAAAATGCTCGATTGGACAATGTGTGTGAGGCGATTCAAAGAGCCGGGTTAAGTATGGATTTCCTTGGAAGAATAGATTTGTTAAACAGAATATATGATCTTCCTAGCGATTTTAGAGGCGACCTCCTTTCCGTCTTTTCAAGAGAAGAAAGGAGTACGGTAACTACAGCTCTTTCTCAAGTTTTAGAAAAATATCCGACTAGTGGAAAGTATTTTGATCTTTTACAAGAAATTCGAAGTACTCCCAATTTTGAGGTGGCGGCGGATAATCTTTTTTTAAAGTTAAGACCTGGTGATTTTGCTTTCTCAGTATCTGCTATTCCTTTTTTTCTGTTTCCTGATAAATCTGAAAAGATAGTAGATAGTGGAAGATTAGTTAGAGAATTTCCTCGCCTTTCTTGGGGGAAATTAGGGGATGTGCTTAAGGCTCAACCACAAGTTGGAACCGTTTTAAGCTTTGAAGCCTTTATTGATCAAGTAGCTATGTCTGTGAGTACTATGGATTCGCGGTCTTTAGAATGATTACACGAATAGCATAAAATTTGTCGTGGTTTTCTAAGATTTGTTAATAAATGGACCCCGATTATCCTAATCGGGGTCCATAAAATGGAAGCCGAGACGTGATGAATTCTTTTCTATTTCCTTGCTGCCTCTTTATATTTATGTTAAAATTTCAAAAAGGTTTATATTTTCTTAAAGGAGATGGGTTTTAAAATGCATTTTGATTTGGAACATCTTCGTAAAGTGGATCCTGAAACAGCAAAATCGCTTGACCTTGAATTTGAACGCCAGCAAACACATATTGAACTTATAGCATCCGAAAATTTTACATCGCGTGCGGTTATGGAAGCTTGCGGCGCTGTCATGACAAATAAATACGCGGAAGGTTATCCCGGAAAGCGTTATTACGGAGGATGCGGTTGTGTTGATATAGCGGAAGATTTGGCTCGTGATCGCGCAAAAAAATTATTTGGCGCAGATCATGCGAATGTACAGCCTCATTCAGGTTCCCAGGCCAACATGGCCTCTTATTTTGCATGTTTAAATCACGGTGATACCGTTTTAGGTTTGAACCTTTCTCATGGAGGGCATTTGACTCATGGTAGCCCCGTTAATATTTCTGGAACATATTTTAAGTTTATCCCTTATGGTGTAAATAAGGAGACAGAATTGATTGATTATGATGAACTCTTAAAACTTGCGAAAGAATATAAGCCAAAGATGATCGTGACAGGGGCGACGGCTTATCCCAGAATAATAGATTTTGAAAAGTTTAGAAAAGTTGCCGATGAAGTAGGGGCTATTTTATTGGTTGATATTGCCCATATTGCAGGACTTGTTGTTGCCGGCCTCCATCCTTCTCCTGTTCCTTATTCGGAAGTTGTTACAACAACTACCCATAAAACATTAAGAGGGCCGCGAGGGGGAATGATTTTATGCCGCGAAGATTATGCGAAAAAAATTGATAAAGCTGTTTTTCCTGGGAATCAGGGAGGGCCTTTAATGCATATAATTGCAGCAAAGGCGGTTGCTTTTAAAGAAGCGGGAACCTCTGATTTTAAAAAATATCAGGAGCAGATTATTAAAAATGCGCAAGCTCTTTCGCAAGCTTTGATAGATAATGGCTTTAGGCTTGTTTCAGGAGGCACGGATAACCATTTGATGCTTGTTGATTTACGACCTAAAAAAATAACTGGGAAGGAAGCGGAGAGGGTTTTAGATGAAGTTGGGATTACGTTAAATAAAAATACAATCCCTTTTGATCCGGAATCTCCGTTTGTTACTTCCGGCGTCAGAATAGGGACTCCCGCCATGACAACCCGTGGAATGAAAGAGGCGGAAATGAAATATATTGCGGACTTTATATCAAGGACAATAGAAAATAAAGATAGTGATTTAAAGAAAAAAGAGATTCGTGAAGAAGTTAAGAGCCTTTGTCTTAGGTTCCCTTTGTACATTTAGAATAAAAAATGGGATTAAGTGGCAGACCGACATAACAGTCCAAACGAAAAATAAACAATGATTGAATTTAAAAATGTATCAAAAATATATTCAAACGGTGTGGAAGCTCTTTTTGATATAAATCTTCACATAGGCAAGGAAGAATTTGTTTTTATTGTTGGTCCATCCGGCGCCGGCAAGACTACGTTGATGAAGATGATCTACAGGGAAGAATTGCCGTCTTCAGGCAGAGTTATTGTAGATAAGGTGAATGTTACTACTTTAAATCCTGAGCAAGTCCCTTTTTTGCGAAGAAATATAGGAATTGTTTTTCAGGATTTTAAACTTTTGCCTAAGCGTACCGTTTATGAAAATGTGGCATTTGCTCTTCAGGTGACATCTGCAAAGCGTTCTCAAATTAGGCGTCGCACCATGCAGGCCCTTGAACTTGTAGGTATGTTTAAAAGAGTGAGTTCTTTTCCGGAACAACTATCCGGAGGGGAAAAACAGCGAGTTTGCATAGCTCGTGCAATTGTTAATAATCCTACAATTTTAATAGCAGATGAACCTACGGGAAATCTTGATCCTTCTACATCATGGGAAATTATGGAGCTTTTAGATAAAATTAATTGTAGAAATACAACAGTTCTTGTGTCAACTCATAACAAAAATATTGTTGACAACATGAAACGCAGAGTTATAGCGTTAGATGCTGGAAGAGCAATAAGAGATCAACAGTTAGGAGTGTATAGTCACTGATGACTTTAGGAGATATTGAGTTTTTTATAGTGGAGGCTTTTCGTGGGATTAAGCGTTCTGGTCTTATGAGCTTAGTCGCAATTGCCATTGTTACTGTTTCTCTTTTTATTTTTGGGTTCTTTCTTATATTTATCTCTAATCTGGGCCATATAGCATCAAACATTGGCACAAGATTGGATATGGTTGCTTATGTTGACAGGGATTTGTCCTCTGATTCATCTTCGCGTCTTCAACTATCTATTGCTCGAATTAATGGCGTTGATGAGGTTAGGTATGTTTCTAAACAAGAAGCGTGGAGAAATTTTAAAGAAGATTTTGGGGGAAGGCTCAATTTAGATGATGTTGTAGACGCAAATCCTCTTCCTAACTTTTTTGCCATACGTGTGCGGTCTCCTGAATTGTTGCCTGACATTGCTAAACAAGTTGCAGGGTTTTCTGCAATTGATGAAGTTCGCTATAGCGGTAAACTGATAAAACAGATGGAAAGTTTTATTGAGGCAGTTCGTATTGGCGGCGCCGGTCTTGTTATATTATTATTTACAGCTACTTTATTGATAGTTGTTAATACTATTAGGCTTACTGTTTTGGCGAGATCTACAGATATATATATAATGAAATTGGTTGGGGCTACAAGTTCTTTTCTTAGATGGCCTTTTGTTATAGAAGGTATTATTATTGGTGTTTTAGGTGGGAGTATAGGACTTGTTGCTCTTAAAACTTTATATGAAGTTATACTTGAACGGGTACAGACAGCATTGCCTTTTTTACCTGTGATTAGTTCTGGCCCAATGCTTACTTTGATATATTCAACTGTTGTTGTTGCGGGTATTCTTTTGGGTATGTTTGGCGGATATATTTCAATTTCCAGAATTTTAAAAGATAAGGAGTAGATTATATGCTTAGTTTTTTTAGAAAAAAAATGAAAATAATAATGATTGTTGTTGCCTTTGTTTTTAGTTTTTCTATTTTTTATGGTTTGGGATATTCAGGTTTTAGTAAGTTTTCTACTACTGAAAAAGACAAAGCGCTTTTGAAGGTAAATGGAAAGAGAGTTGACATTATAACTTTTAACAATATTTTTTCAAGGTTAAGGCAAAACTTTCCTGAGAGAATTAAACCTTCTGATATTTTATTTCTTCAAAATATGGCGCTTTCCCAGACAATTGATTTTTCCATTATGTTGGATGAGGCGCAAAAAAAAGTGCGAGTTTCCAGGGACGAACTTAATGAAGCTCTAAAACAAATAGCTGAACAGGAAAAGTTAAAAAATATATCGGAATTAAAAAAGGCGATAGAGTCTTCCCATATTTCTTGGGATAGATTTAAAGAAATGATTAAAGATGATTTACTAGTAAAAAAAATAAATGAAAAAATTTATGGATCTGTTGAAATTAATCCGAATGATTTAAGGGAGATTAAGGTAAGTCATATTCTGGTGAAAGTAAAAAACGAGAAAGACGGGGATCAAAAAGCAAAAGAACTTATAGAAAAAATTAAAACAGCAATTCAAAAAGGAGAAAACTTTTCTGTGTTAGCCAAAAAATATTCTGAGGATCCTGGATCTAAGGATAAAGGAGGAGATTTAGGCTTTTTTTCAACCGGGACAATGGTTAAGCCCTTTGAAGATTTGGCCTTTTCTCTTAAAGTATCCGAGATAGGCGGGCCTGTAAAGACTGAATATGGTTATCATATCATAAAAGTTGTGGATGCCAGATTGAAGAAAATTCCTGGAGAAAAAAACATAGAGGCGGCAGTTTTAAAAGAGAAGCAGAATAAAGCTTTTCAGGATTGGTTTTATGAAATAAAAAAGAATGCTAAAGTCGAAATTTTAGATCCTAGTCTAAAAGCGTTGGATTTACGGTTTAAAGGCCAAATTGCTGATGCGATTGCCGAATACAACAAAGCTATTGCGGATAACCCAAATAATGCTTATTACAGGCTTTTTTTGGGGCTTTTATATGAAGATACAAAAAATTTAAAACAGGCGATATCTCAATATAAAGAAGCCATTCGACTGGAAACAGCCGATCCTACTATATACCTTGTTTTGGGTAAAGCGTATTTAAAAAACAGCCAGAAAGATTTGGCTGTAAGTCAATTTAAAAGGGCTTCTCTTATTGCAGGTGATGATAAGCTGATGCACAAAGATTTGGAAAAAGAATTTTTAGATTTAGGCTTAAAACCACTTGCTTTGGCGGAAAAACAGGAAATTGTTCGTATTGAAAAAAGAGAGCTTTTTGAGGACTCATTAAGAAAGAACTCAGGGAAAGTTTCTGATAAAATTGTAACAGATTAACCCCGATTATTCGCAGTGAAATCAACCCCGAGTATCATAATCGGGGTTGATTTCTTAAAATGATTGGCTTGTTGTTTGAAACATCTATTATTGTTGATGATTGTCCGATTTTGCATTTTCCACCGTTTAATAACAGGTCTGCTTCTATTTTTACCTCTTCAGGATTTGTTGGAGGTTTATTTCCTGACAAATTTGCGGAAGAGACAACTAATGGACCTGTCTTTTTCATTAATTTAAGGAGTAGGGGATGGTCGGGCATTCTTAATCCTATGGTATCTTTATTTGCTGTGATCACATTTAAAACTTCAGCCTTCTTTTTAAAAATAAGAGTTAATGGCCCAGGCCAATGGTTTTTAATAAGCTCTTTTGCTGTTTGATTTGTCTCTTTTGCGAAAAGTTGAATCTGTTTTAGATCAGATATTAAAACTTGAAAGGGCTTATCGACTGGTCGATTTTTAATTTCAAAAAGTTTTTTAATCCCTTTCTCATTAGATATGAGTGTGCCAATGCCATATACCGTATCTGTGGGGAAAATTATTACGCCTCCAAGCTTTAAGGTTTGAATGATTTCTTTGAAGTTTTTTTGATTAAAGGTTATTGTTTTCATTTTTCTATTATTTTAGCAGAAATTTAGAAATATGCTTTTGCCATTCTGTTTATCTCCGCGGAATCTTTAATTATTTCTATGTTTTTATAACCTTTGTTTTTAAGTAAATTTTTAACTTTTTCTGATTGTCTAAATTCCAGCTCCAGCATGATAATGCCGTCTTTTTTTAAATAAGAATAAGCATTTTCAATTATTTTTCTAATAATATCCAAACCATCCTTGCCGCCGTCCAGTGCGTCTCTTGGCTCAAAATCTTTTACATTTGCATCAAGCGTTTTGATGTCACTTGTTGGAATGTAGGGCGGGTTGGAAATAATAATGTCAAATTTTTCTTTAATATCAGCAAATAAATCCCCTTCGATAAACTTTATTTTATCTACAACCTCATGCTTTTTTGCATTCTTCTTTGCGATATTCAATGCCTCATTTGACGTGTCAGTTGCCCAGACTTTTGCTTGGGGTAAATATTTTGCAAGTGTGATTGCAATACATCCAGACCCTGTTCCGATATCTAATATTTTTATGCCGTATTGGGATGTGGTATCTGAAATTTGGGATTTTAGTATGTAATTAACCATTTCCTCTGTCTCTGGTCTTGGAATAAGAACGGATCTGTCTACTAAAAAATCTAAATCCATAAAAGGTTGATGTCCGACGATATAGGCCAGAGGTTCATTCTCTGAGCATCTCTTTTTAAACTCGGCAAGTTTTGGGTTGTTTGAATTTTCAAGTTCGGGGTGTGCGGCTAATTTTATCTTATCTATTCCCAAGGCTTCACATATTAATATTTTTTCTTCAAGTTTATCCATTTTTTATTTGGGGATTGTTTTGGCGGTGGGTGTGATATAAGAGCTTATTTCATTTTCTCCAGTTTTGCGACCCTATCTGCGGTTTGCAGCGCTTCTATTATTTCATCAATATCTCCATCTAATACTTCTTGCAATCTGTATATTGTAAACCCTATTCTATGATCAGTTATTCTCCCTTGAGGATAATTATATGTTCTTATTTTTTCAGATCTGTCGCCGGTCCCTACCATAATTTTGCGAGCCTCTTCACGGCCTTTACGGTTTTTTTCAGTTTCCATTTCATATAATTTTGCGCGAAGCAGTTTCATAGCTTTATCTCTGTTTTGGTGTTGTGATCTCTCTTGTTGGCAGGCAACGACTATACCGGAGGGGATGTGGGTTATTCTGATTGCGGATGAAACTTTGTTTACATTTTGTCCTCCCGCACCGCCTGCTCTATAGGTGTCAATTCTTAAATCTTTTTCGTCGATATTAATGTCTACATCTTCAACTTCGGGAAGTACGGCAACGGTTGCGGCTGATGTATGTATTCTTCCTCCTGATTCTGTTTTCGGTACACGTTGAACTCTGTGTGTTCCGCCTTCAAACTTGAGTTTGCTATAAACACCTTTTCCCTGAATGGATATTATTGCCTCTTTATAACCGCCAAGCCCTGTGTCGTTTGATTCTATCCATTCAACCTTCCATCCTCTTCTTTCCGCATAGCGGAGATACATTCTTAGCAGTTCCCCTGCAAAAAGTGCTGCTTCTTCTCCTCCTGTTCCCGCCCGAATTTCCATTATTATGCTTTTTTCATCGGATGGATCTTTTGGCAAAAGAAGGACTTCGAGGTGATTTTTGAGTTTTTCCTGAGTTTCTTTTAACTCTTCGATTTCTTTAATTGCTAGTTCTTTCATCTCAATATCAGATAACATAGGTTCAATTTCTAAAATATGTTTTTCGGCCTCTTTGAATTTTCTAAAGGTTTGAACCAGTTCTTCAAGTTCTGATAATTCTTTGCTGAATTGTTGAAATTTTTCACGATTATCGATAATCTCTTTTTGTGAAAGAAGGTTTAAAAGTTCCTCATATCTGGATTCTATGGAAGATAATTTGTCTAACAGCATAGAGAATTTTTAAATAAGCTACTTTTTAACTTTTGAGGATGTTTTTTTGATAACAGCTTTTTTGCTTTTAGATTTTATAATACGTTTTTTTTGCGGTTTACGCTCTTCTGTTTCCACTCCTGCATATTTCTTTTTAAATTTTTGGACTCTTCCTTCTGTATCTAATATTTTTTGTTTGCCTGTAAACAATGGGTGACAGGCGGAACATATATCAACATGAACTTTTTCTTTTGTTGAACCGATTTCATATTCTGCGCCGCAAGCGCACTTTGCGATTGTCTTATAATATTTAGGATGAATATCTTTTTTCATTTGTTGTATAAATAATTATATCAAAAGATGGGATTTTTTACAAGAAATAAGTAGTTGTGTTGGTGGTAACTTGTCAGTTGTTCAATAAAGGATCTTTTGATTGTAAGTTATCCAGTTCCCGTAAGATCTGTTTTTTATCAATAAATCCGATAATTTTTTTCTTGAATTCCCCTTTGGAATTATAAAATAAAGTTGTTGGGATTGCGTTGATTTTATGCTTTTTTGCCAAATCTTTGTTTTGGTCAATATCTAAATCTAAAACAATAGCCTTTCCATTAAGTTCTATTTTCAGTTCTTGTAAAATGGGTTTCATTTCACGACATGGGGGGCACCAATCAGCGCCCAATTTTGCAATTACAGGAAGGTTTTTTTTGAGCGCGACAGACAATTGCTGTGCTATATTTTCTTTTACTTGAGGGGTGTATGAACCCCGATTGTTCACGATAGAATCAGAAACTAACCTCGATTGATAATCGGGGCTTGAAATTCTTTCTACTATGAGACCCGATTTTCTAATCGAGGTGAATAATCGGGGTGAAATGCTTTTTATGACAAAGAATCCTATCATGAGAAGCATTATTAGTAATATTATTTTAAGTTTTTTTTGCATTTTTATATCTCCCTATGAATCTTTTTGTATAGCGTTTCTAGGACAAAAGATTATACATTTATTGCAATTAATACATATTTCTTTGTTTATTTCTGGAAGCTCAAAACCTTTTTGTTTTATTGCGTTAACAGGACAGATGTTAATGCATGGGCATACATGGTTTTGAGGGCATAATTCCTTTATAATTTTGGGCATTTCATTTTACATCTGCAGATTCAAGAAATGCTTTATTTGTTTTAAATTCTTTTAATCTGTCTATAAGTTGTCCTGTGGCTTCTATTTCATCATAATCCCCCATAATTTTTCTAAGCAACCACATTTTTTGTATCTCTTTTTCTGATAATAGAAGTTCTTCTCTTCTTGTTCCTGACATTTTTATGTCTATTGCCGGGTAAATCCTTCTATCTGCGAGTTTTCTTGCCAAATGGAGTTCCATATTTCCTGTTCCTTTAAATTCTTCATATATAACATCATCCATACGGCTTCCTGTTTCCACAAGAGCGGTTGCTACGATAGTTAAACTTCCTCCTTCTTCAATGTTGCGTGCTGCGCCAAAAAATCTTTTTGGCCGGTGCAAACATGTTGGGTCTAAACCTCCAGAAAGCGTTCTTCCTGAAGGGGGTGTGACCAAATTGTAGGCACGTGCCAATCGGGTAATTGAATCAAGTAATATGATAACGTCTTTTTTACATTCAACTTGTCTTTTTGCTGATTCTAAAACCAGTTCGGCAATTTTGATGTGTTCTTCCGGAGGTTCATCAAATGTAGATCCTATTACTTCTCCTTTTACACTTCTTTCCATGTCAGTTACTTCTTCCGGTCGTTCATCAATTAGTAGAACTTTAATGACCGTTTCAGGGAAATTAACAGCAATACTATTTGCAATATTTTTGAGAATGGTGGTTTTCCCTGCTTTTGGTGGAGATACAATCATCGCTCTTTGTCCTTTTCCTACAGGAGATAAAAGATCTATCAGTCTTGACGCCATAGAACATTTGGCATGTTCTAGTGTAAAGCGCTCTAAAGGAAAAATCGGAGTTAAATTTTCAAATGGGGTCCTTTCCCTGGCTTCATCCGGATTCATCCCGTTTATAGCTTCAATTTTAAGCAATGAATAATATTTTTCTCCATCCTTTGGGGGTCTGACTTGTCCTGACACAAGATCTCCATTTTGCATATCAAATCTTCTGATTTGTGTTTGTGATACGTAGATATCTTCTCTTGAAGGAAGATACCCTCCGGTTCTTAAAAACCCGTATCCTTCAGGCAGTATTTCTAGAATTCCTTTTGGGATAAATTGATTGCCGTTTTTTTGGGTTTGCGTTTCCAATATTTTAAAAATTAAATCATGTTTTTTTAATACCCTGAAACCTTGAATATTTAGTTGTTTTGCCACCCCGTATAATTCCTGCAGTGTTTGTCTTTCCAGTTCTACAATATCCATTTTTTACCTCCTACTAAGATTTTTAAATAGTGCCGAGACGGAGATTTGAACTCCGACAGGATTGCTCCTACTACATCCTGAATGTAGCGCGTCTGCCAGTTCCGCCATCTCGGCAATTTTTGGCACAAATGAAATGCCGAAGGAGGGAGTCGAACCCTCACGCCCGCAAGGAGCTCACGATTTTGAGTCGTGCGCGTCTGCCAGTTCCGCCACTTCGGCAATTTTAATAAACATAAATCAAAAACTTATTCTGTAAAAATTCCCATTTTTCTGTATTTATTATAACGGTCCGCAACCAATTCTCTGGGAGAAAATTTTGAAAGTTCATTAAGGTTTTTTAGTATAGCTGTTTTAATGTTTTTAGCAGTTGCCTCATAGTCATTATGGGCGCCGCCAATCGGTTCTTTGATTATTTCATCTATTATACCAAATCCAAGCAGATCTTTTGCTGTTATTTTTGAAACTTTTGCCGCTTCATTTGCCCTGCTCGAATCTCTAAAAAGAATTGACGCGCATCCTTCCGGTGATATTACAGCATATATTGAATATTCCATCATTAAAACTCTGTTCCCCATAGATATACCCAAAGCTCCGCCACTTCCGCCTTCGCCGGTGATTATACTTATAAAAGGAACAGTAAAAATAGACATTTCTCTTAAATTTTTTGCGATAGCTTCTGATTGACCTCTTTCTTCCGCTCCGATTCCCGGATAAGCGCCTGGGGTATCTATAAAACTTATGATGGGCTTGTTTGCGCGTACGGCCATTCTCATAATTCTCAAAGCTTTACGATATCCTTCCGGATGAGCCATTCCGAAATTCCTGTTTATAAGTTCTTTTGTTGTATGGCCTTTTTGATGTCCTATAATTACAATTGATTGTCCGTTTAGCTTGGCTATTCCGCAGACAATGGCTTTGTCGTCCCCGAAATTTCTGTCGCCGTGAAGTTCTATAAAATCTTCAAAAATAAAATTTATGTAATCTAGGGTGGAAGGTCTCATTATATGACGTGCCACTTGAACAATTTGCTGCGGCTCCAATTTATTGAAAATTTCCTGACGCATGGTGTCTATACGTTTTTTTACCATGCGTATTTCTTCTTCCAGATTTAAATCTTCTTTTTCTGAAAGTTTTTGTAGTTCAGTAATCTTTTGATAAAGGTCTTTTAAATCTTTTTCAAAGTAGAGTAAGTTTTTTGTTTCGTTATTTATTTCTTTCATAATTAATTCTTTTCGCCTACTCTTCAAAAAACCTGAGAATTTTTGCTAATGTGCTTTTTATGTCTTTTCTTTCACAGATTAAATCGATCATTCCATGTTCCAGTAAAAATTCGGAACGTTGAAATCCTTTTGGCAGTTTTTGCCGAATCGTTTGTTCTATGACTCTAGGCCCCGCGAACCCGATTAATGCTTTAGGTTCGGCTATTTGAATATCTCCGAGCATTGCAAAGCTTGCTGTTGTTCCTCCTGTTGTCGGATCGGTTAATAACACTATATAAGGAAGCCCATTTTCTCTCAAACGACCAAGGGCTGCGGATACTTTTGCCATTTGCATTAAAGACAAAATACCTTCTTGCATTCTAGCTCCTCCGGAAGAGGTTGCAATTATTGCCGGGATTTTATTTTCTATTGAATGCTCTATCATTCTTGTGAATTTTTCTCCGACTCCAGAACCCATACTTCCACCCATAAAAGAAAAATCCATCACTCCAAAAACAGTTTTAATATTTTCTATTAAGCCTTCTCCGATAACAATCGCTTCGTTTAAGCCTGACTTTAGTATGGCTTCATCTATTCTTTTGTTATAGGCTTTGGAGTCTACAAAGCCTAAAAAATCAGTAGACTTGAGAGTTATAGACATCTCTTTAAATGTTCCGGAGTCTATAATCAGGTTTATTCTTTCTGATGCTGAAAGCCTAAAATGAAAATCGCATTTCGGGCAAACTTTTAAGTTTTCATTTAACTCTTTTATGTATATTGTTGATTTGCAGGAAGGGCATTTAAGCCATAGATTTTCGGGAATATTTAGTCTTTCTGATGCGCCATTTTTTTGTTGTTTTTCTGTTTTTTTTCTTAGAAACCATTCGTGGATTGACATTTTACCTCTTTATTTTTTTCTTTGGAAATAACGAAAAGCGTGGATCTGAAAGCCAAATTGGTTGCGAGATTTTTTTACATATGTTAAAATTATACAGTTTTGATGTTTAATTTGTCAAGAAGGTTTTTGAAAGAGGTTAAATAGGAGGAATAGATGGCTAATATTAAGTCTGCGATTAAAAGAATAAAAATTACGGCAAGAAACAGAAAAAGAAATTTGGTTTACAAGGATGCGATAAGAAAGGGATTAAAGGCTGCGTTAAAGACAAAATCAACCGAAGATATTCGCAAAGCCATAAAAGCTCTTGATAAAGCCGCAAGTAAAAAAGTCATTTCTAAAAATCTGGCATCCCGTAAAAAATCTAAGTTAATGAAACTGACTTCTTCTAAGTGATAAAATTAAAAGCTTTTGCAAAGATAAATTTCATACTTCAAATTTTAGGTAAACGGGCGGATGGTTATCATGAAATAGATTCTTTAATGCAGTCCGTTTCATTATATGATGAAATTTTAGTTGATAAAAAAAAATCCGGCATTGAACTTTTTTTAAATGATCCAAACATTCCTAATGACAAGAGAAATACTGCTTACAAAGCTGCAGAGCTGTTTTTTTATAAAACTAAATTAGAGCCTAGCGTTAAGATTGATATCAGAAAAAATATTCCGACTGAAGCCGGACTTGGAGGCGCCTCTTCCGATGCTGCGGCTGTTTTAATCGGGTTAAATAGGTTGTTTGACGCCAATTTGTCAGAAAAAGAACTTTTAGAGCTAGGAGCCCAAATAGGGTCGGATGTCTCTTTTTGTTTGACGGGAGGTTTTTGCCGGTGCAGAGGGAGGGGTGAGCTTGTAGAAAAAATAGATAATAGTGGCACAAAATTTTGTGCTGATGAGACAGAATCTTATGATGGAGAAACAAAATATTACGTTTTAGTTAAACCCAAGCTATCGATCTTAACAAAATCAGTTTATGATAGTTTTGAGAAGTCTTTTATCGAAAAAGAAAACTATATTGATGGATTTTTACAGCATGGGGAATTAGTATTAAAAAATGATCTTGAAAAAGTTGTTTTACCAAAACACCATGAGATAGGAGAGATCAAAAACAGGCTTTTAAGTTTAGGTTGTTTGCAATCTCTTATGTCTGGCTCTGGTTCTTCGGTTTTCGGACTTGTTTGTGATAAGAAAAAAGCTTATGAAATTTGTGAGGAGATAAAAAAGAAATATTCTCAAAGTTTTGTTGTAGAGGGCATGAATGTTGGAATAAAAGAATAAGCTCAATGTTTTTTTTACTTTCTTTCTTTTTCCCTTCTTGGGACTGTTGGTAAATTTATCTTTTTCAAAAATAAGCATTTTGCAACACTCTCTTTTTTCCCCTGAACCCCGATTTCCTAATCGGGGTGAAATTTATTTTTTTGAGAATCGATAATAAACTATAGAAAAATCAATGCTTAAGATAAATGAAGATGAAATAAATCTCGAGAGTCTAAATAGAATTGACACGATCCTTTTTGGCCTGAAATTTTATTGGAATCCCGAGAAAAAATAAAAGTGAAGGGATGAATCCCCCGGTTATCATAATCAGGGTGAAGATATAATGTTAAATAGAAAAACCATTTCATTTGAATTTTTAAACACAGTAGAACGCAAAGTTTCTATAGAACTTATGGGTACTCTACGATATGTCAGAGAAGGGAATATTGAGCTTTTTACAGATGAGCTTAAAGCTACGCTTAAAGGGATAGGTTTGCCCGTGGTAAATAGTCGACTTCTTCAAGCTATTAAAACCGGAGGAGTTGAATTTGTTCTAAGGCGTTTATTGGAGGAAGCAAAATTGCTTGAAAGTGGTAAACTCCAAATGCCTTATGAAGGATTCGGTGTTGAATCTATTGCAATTTTAATAAAAAGACAGTTTGCAAACAATGAAACTCCTTTGGGGACTATATCTTCTGATCTATTTCCCTTTGGGATATGGAATGCTTTAATTGCGGGAGAGTGGATAGAGGGGATTCGTCTTGGCAGGGGAGAAAATGTTGGCGTTAATGGACGTATACTTCCTAAGTTTAAAGTTTTTTTTTCACATGCTGAGTTTA
The DNA here is from genome assembly GCA_001771505.1 of candidate division WOR-1 bacterium RIFOXYB2_FULL_36_35. Classification (NCBI taxonomy): domain Bacteria; kingdom Bacillati; species candidate division WOR-1 bacterium RIFOXYB2_FULL_36_35. The sequence goes on along the minus strand of MEUA01000010.1, from coordinate 5,288 downwards.
TCAGCGAAAGAAAATTGTATTTTTTAACAGAAAGTGAGAAGGAAAAAGTTTATCTTATGCTGGTAAAAGCGAAAGCCTGCGCTGTTTTATCTATCCCTTATAACTCTTCGTTTGAAATGGCATGGTCAGCGTTTAGAATACTAGCAGATTTATTGAAAGAGACAGATCGCGAAGCATATAATATTCTTAGAGAAAATACAATAAATGTTATGAAATTTTCTCCTTTTGATTGTGATGAATCGAAGTGGAACAGTCTTCGTACATTTACCTCATAATTAAAGATTTATAAAGTTTTTAAGCAGGTCTTTACCGTAATTTGTTAAAATAGATTCAGGATGGAATTGTACCCCTTCAATTTTTAGCTCTTTATGACGCAACCCCATAATTTCATCATCTTCTTTTGTGTAAGCTGATATTTCTAATATGTCAGGGAGACTTGCTTTTTCAACAACTAAAGAATGATATCTTGTAGCAGTGAAAGGATTTTTAAGCCCTTTGAAAATTGTTTTGCCGTCATGATAAATTTGTGAGGTTTTACCGTGCATAAGATTTTTTGCTTGCACAATATTTCCCCCAAAAGCATATCCTATGGATTGAAGCCCTAAACAAACTCCTAAAATAGGGATTTTACCTGCAAAATATTTTATTGCATCAACAGAAACTCCTGCTTCTTTTGGAGTTTTAGGGCCGGGAGATATTACAATCTTTTCTGGATTTAATTTTTCTATTTCTTCTATTGTAATCTTATCATTGCGAAAAGTTTGTATATCTGCCCCAAGCTCCATAAGATATTGGACCAGGTTGTAAGTAAAAGAATCGTAGTTGTCGATCATCAGGATCATTTCAAAAGTATAGCATATGGACAATAAGGTTTCGAGGTCTGAAGAGTGCTAGGCAAAAATCCTAAGGTTTATTTATCTTTTTTCCTTTTCTTCTTCTGAGTAGGGAATATAAAAAATATTATAACATAATTATACTGCCCAAAAAGTCTATTTTGTTATAAAATAAGTTTATTATGCAACTTCTAACTAACATATCAAAAGAATCTTGGAATGATTTTGTTGCAAAACAAGACGAACCGGCAATTTTACAATCATGGGAATGGGGAGAACTAAAAGCTCTTCATGGTTGGACTCCAATTAGATTGGCTGTTTTAGATGGGGATAAAATTGTTGCCGCAATTTCAATTTTAAAACGCAAACTCCCTTATATAAAACTGAATTTATTTTATGCTCCCAGAGGGCCTATCGTTGACTTTCAAAATACTCAAGCTTTAGATTTTATATTGGCAGAAATGAAAAAAGTTGCAAAAAAGCATAATGCTATCTTGTTGAAAATCGATCCGCAGGTTAAAGAAAGTGAAAAGTGTACAGTGAACAGTGTACAGAATGTTTTAAAGGAAAAGGGATTTGTGGTTTGTAAGAAGCAGATCCAGCCGCGTTCAACTTTTATTGTGGATTTGACTTTATCATCCGAAGATTTGTTGAAAAGTTTTGAGGAGAAGACCCGCTATAATATCCGACTGGCTGCCAAAAAAGGGGTTGTCGTAAAAGAGCTTTCCACCGATGATGGGGTTGAAGTTTTCTATAAAATATATCAGGAGACCTGCAAACGAGATAATTTTTTGATCCACCCGTTAAAATATTATCAAAACATAAAAAAACTTCTTGTCGATCACGCGCTTGCAAATATCTTTATAGCTTATTTAAACGAAGCACCGATTGCTGCCGTATATACTTTTAATTTTGGGTCGCGACTTTGGTATATGTATGGCGCATCACTTTCAAAACATCGAAATGTTATGCCAAACCATGCTCTGCACTGGCATATTATTCAGTGGGCAAAAAAGAGAGATTTTAAAAGTTACGATTTGTTTGGTATACCATCAAATCCCACAAAAGATCATCCATTATGGGGAGTATATCGATTTAAAAAAGGATTTAACGGGGAGCTTGTAAAATATATTGGTGTTTACGATCTGGTTTATAATCCTCTTTTGTATAAAGTGATAAATATAGGTATTACTTTTTATAAATCTCTTGTAAGCTTAATTCGTAAAGGGAAAATTTCTGATTCTTTGTCAGAATAATATTTTTTTGTTGTTAGAAGGCTTTTTTGATTTATCTCTCTTTCTGACTTATAATATTAACAAAAGGAATATCAATCGAAAGTGACACAAAGAAAAGAAGCTTTGAAAGGGAATATTACTTCTGCTATGAAGTTTGTAGCGGAGGAGGAAACTTTATCTCCGGAAGATATTTTAAGTGGTCTTGCTAATGGAACAATTGCCATCCCTTTTAATCCTCTTCACAAAAACTGTAAACCGATCGGTATTGGCAAGGGATTAAAAACAAAAGTTAATGCTAATATAGGAACTTCTGTTGATTATCCTAATATTGAGGATGAGCTTAAAAAACTTCAGGTTTGCATAGACGCCAAAGCAGATGCTGTCATGGATCTTTCAACCGGCGGAGACTTAAACAAAATAAGAAAAACCATCTTGGTCGCTTCTCCTCTCTCTCTCGGCACTGTTCCTATATATCAAATGGCGGTGGAAAATAAATTAGATGATGTTGATGCAATGTTTGATATTGTTGAGGATCAGGCTAAACAAGGTGTTGATTTTATGACTGTTCATTGCGGGGTAACAATAGAATCTGTTCATCAGCTGAAAAAAAATCCGAGGCTTATGGGGGTTGTAAGCAGGGGTGGAGCCATGCTTGTAAAATGGATTATTAAAAATGAGAAAGAGAATCCTTTTTACCGGTATTTTGACAGGCTTGTTGAAATTGCCTCAAAATATGATGTAACGCTTTCTTTAGGCGATGGGATGCGGCCCGGTTCAATTGTTGATGCCGGAGATGAAGCTCAGTTTACAGAATTGAGAATTTTAGGTGAATTGACAAAACGAGCATGGGCTGAGGGTGTTCAGGTAATTATAGAAGGACCGGGGCATGTTCCTTTTGATCAGATAGTTTCACAAATGAAGATGGAAAAAGAACTTTGCAGTGGGGCCCCCTTTTATGTTTTAGGTCCGTTGCCTACAGATGTTGCCCCAGGTTATGATCATGTTGTTTCTGCTATAGGTGGAACTTTGGCTGCGGTTGCAGGGGCTGATTTCTTATGTTATGTAACGCCGACCGAACATTTGGGACTTCCAGAGCCTCAAGATGTTAAAGAGGGGATAATAGTCTCTCGTATAGCTGCTCATTGCGCTGATATTGCAAAAGGAATTAAAGGAGCGCGGGAGTGGGATATTGAAATGTCGAAAGCTCGGAAAGATTTAAATTGGGGAAAACAGATCAGTTTGTCTATTGATCCTGATAAAGCAAGATTAATCCATGAGCGGCGTAAATCTAAATCGGAAGATGTTTGTTCAATGTGCGGGCAATTTTGCGCCATGAAAATATCAAAAGAGGCATTAGAAACTTAATCCCGATTATCTTTATCGGGGTTAATCTTTTATTTTTAATTTAAATTCAGCCTCAATAGATCCTGTAGCTTCAAATATTTCATCTTTTACAAAGACTGTGATTTTTTCGCATTTTATCCAATCGGTATCTTTTTTTAAATAAACATTTTTTGTAAGGGTGATTATTTCTAATAAATCAGAATAATCCGCGTAATCTGATTTTGCTTCTTTCCCTTTTTGTGAAACAAAAACATTCCCTTCCGCCCGCACGTCTCCGTTTTTTGTGGAAAGATTCAGTGCGTTAGCTTCGATAATTGTTTTTTCTTTAAGAAGATTCTTTGCATCCGGACTTTTGAGTTTTTTAGTTGTTTCTTCTTTTAAAAGCGCGCCCCCTTTTTCTATTACTGCTTTGGTTCCGTCCTGAAAAAAGATATTGTTTTCTTTTTTATTGTAAAAGGCTTTGTTCCCAACTATGTTTTTTTTCTCTTGTGTTAACTCTATATTTCCATTTATATTGATATCTTTTTCATCATCTAAAAAAAATGATATGTTGTCGGCCTTAACTTTGGTTTTTTGCTTCCCCTTTATTTTTGCTGTTATGTTTTCAAAAAGGTTTAATTTTTCTTGTTTTGAATCGTACGCTAAAATATTGCAGTTAATAGAAATATCGGAACGAATGACCTTAACATTGTTTTCAATTTTTGCTGTTTCTTCGTTGTGATCTATTGCCATTTTCTCTCCGGAAATTTTTATATTTTTTTCTTTAATATTTATATTTCCTGCGAGTTCTGTCCTTTTATCGTTAGGGATATATTTTAAAAAGTTGGACTTTATGCCGGCAAATTTTCTTTTCTCTTTGTTCTTTTTAGATGTAAAAGCGATGTTCGCGGACAGTTGTTTTTTTTCTAGTCCTGCTGCTTCTACTATTTTAGATCTTTTGAACACTTTAACTGTTGAAGCTGAAAGGTTACTTGTTATTAATTCTCCGTCTTCATATAGATTGCCTTTGCTGACATCTTTTAAATAAGTAATTTGTTGATATTTATCTGACCATCCTTCAGTTGCGTAAAATTCCCAGGATTTTTTCCCTTCATTATAGCCGGACATATAGGCGTTTTTTAAACTGGTTATTTTGTCGATTTTATCTATGCTTATAATTTTTTTAGGCAGTATAAAAAAATAAGCGATCAAAAGTAAAAACAGGGATGCCCCGGCACATATAAAAATGATTCGCCATGGAGAATTTTCCATATTGCAAATTATAGGTGAGTTGACGCTTTTTGGCAAACAAGGTACAATACGAGTGTACAGTTAACAGAAATAAGCTTCTTTTTCATACTGTACACTGTTAACAGTAAACTGTACACTTCTTAGGAGAGAGAGGGGTAAAAAATGGCAAAAGTAAAAGTTGGTATAAATGGGTTTGGGCGGATTGGTAGGCAGGTTTTGAGTGCAATGGTTGACAAGGGGGCGTTGGGGAGCGAAATAGAAGTCGTTGCGGTGGTTGATGTAAGTACTGATGCAAAATATTTTGCTTATCAGATGAAATACGATTCCGTCCATGGCAGGTTTGACGGAACGCTTTCAACAGAAAAGAGTAGTCCATCAGCAGCAGAAGATGATGTCCTTGTTGTTAATGGTAACAAAATAAAATGCATTATGGCGACAAAAGAGCCAAGCGCTCTTCCATGGAAGGATCTTGGTGTTGAATATGTTATCGAATCTACCGGTCTTTTTACAGATTCTGAAAAAGCAAAAGGTCATTTAGCCGCGGGAGCAAAAAAAGTTATTATTTCAGCGCCGGGGAAAGGGGATGTAAAGACTATCGTTATGGGTGTTAACGATAACGAATATGATCCTGCAAAGCATAATATAG
>MEUA01000009.1 GCA_001771505.1 candidate division WOR-1 bacterium RIFOXYB2_FULL_36_35 | reverse complement strand
TTGAAACCGATTTGTCAGGGCTTGATGAAAATATTGCATTTAAAAGGCTTTACACATCAGGCTGTGGAAAAGGGATAATCTTTTACAGCGCGGGAGACCTAATCAATAGAAATAAGTTATCGGAAGGATTAAAAGTAGAAGCGTCTAAAATAACAGAAGCAATGGCTAACTTTACTCAAAGCTCTGAAGAGTTTAAAAAAACTGGCGGAGTGCATAGTGCGGCTTTATGTAATAAAGAAGGAGGTGTATTAAATTTTAAGGATGATATAGGCCGGCATAATGCAGTAGACAAAGTAATCGGCACTGCCCTCTTAAATAAAATAAATTTTGAAGATAAATTTGTATTATTGAGCGGCAGGATATCATCAGAAATATTTTTCAAGTTAAAAAAGTGTGGGATATCGATAATTGCTTCAATAAGCGCACCGACAAACCAGGCCGTGAAAATGGCAAAAGAGATGAATTTAACTCTTATCGGTTTTGTCAGAGGTCGGCGTATGAATGTTTATAGCGCAGAGGCAAGGATTGTAATACAAGCTCTTTGAATCCGACCCAATTTTGCCTGCAAGCTGTAATGGCTATGGCGATTGGGCGATAGGGCCAAACTGGAAACGGGTTGACCTCCCGTTCTCGAAGATATCGAGAACATTTTTGGAAAGGAGAAAAAGATGTTTAACATTAAAAATTTATTAGTTTCTGCTTTTATTGCTTTGTTTTTTTTGCTTTTTTCGTCTTTTTTTGTGACATCTTTTGCTGCTTCAAAAAATTTAATTCTTGCAACAACTACAAGTACTGTGGATTCGGGTCTTTTGGATTTTTTAATCCCTATTTTTGAGAAACAAACCGGATATACCGTAAAAACTATAGGGGTAGGATCCGGAATGGCAATAGAAATGGGAAGACGAGGCCAAGCAGATGTTTTGCTTGTGCATTCTCCAAAAGATGAAGAAAAACTTGTAAAAGATGGATTTGGAATAAACAGGCAACCTGTAATGCATAACGATTTTGTGCTTTTAGGGTCTGCAAATGACCTTGCAAAGGTCACATCCGCAAAGAATGTTTTAGAGGCTTTTAAAAATATAGCCTCAAGCGGTATTCCTTTTATTTCTCGAGGGGATAGCTCCGGAACCCATAAAAAAGAACTCTCAATTTGGCCAAAAACTAATGCAGTCCTATCAAACACATGGTACATAGAAGCAGGGCAGGGAATGGGAGCAACACTAACTATTGCGAATCAAAAAAATGCTTATACAATATCTGATCGTGCCACTTATCTGGCCTTTAAAGATAAAATCAATTTAAAGATTTTGTATGAAGAAGTAGAGGCAGTTCGCGAACTGCCCTTACTTCAAAATCCATATCATGTAATTGAGGTAAACCCTGAAAAATTTACAACCATCAATTATGCAGGAGCAAAAGCATTTTCAGATTTCTTGGTTTCTCAAAAGACCCAAAAACTTATCGAAAATTTTGGGAAAGATAAATTCGGGGGCTCTTTATTCTTTGGAGATGCAAAAGTAAGTGAATGAAGTTCTGGAAATAATCTGGATGACCCTTAGGGTTTCGGGAACTGCTCTTCTTATATCAGTATTTTTTGGTATAAGTCTGGGTTTTTTTGTCGCTCTAAGGGAATTCCCTTTAAAAAAAGTATTAATTGCTCTTATTAACACAGGAATGGGACTGCCTCCTGTTGTTGTCGGATTGTTGGTTTTGCTCTTTTTATGGCGTGGGGGACCACTTGGTTTTTTAGAATTGATTTACACTCCTGTTGCTATGATTGTGGCGCAAATAGTACTTGCAACTCCGATAATAGCAGGACTAACACTTGCAACCATCCAGCAAATACCGCAGAAACTAAAATGGCAGGCGCAAGCCTTGGGGATAAAAGGATGGCAGCTTGTTTGGTTGTTTATTAGAGAAACAAAACTTTCGCTTCTTGCCGCAATTATGGCGGGTTTTGGAGGAATTATTTCAGAAGTTGGAGCTGTAATGATTGTGGGAGGAAATATTAAAGGACAAACACGGGTTTTAACAACATCAATTGTCCTTGAATCACAACGAGGAAGCATAGAATTAGCATTGATATTGGGTTTGATTTTGCTTGTAATTTCTTTTTCAGTAAATATTGGATTGACACTTATCCAACAGAGGGTTAAAAAATCATGATAAAAGCATTACTTGGACCTAATGGTACTGGCAAAAGCACTTATTTGCGACGATTGATGGGTTTGGAATCAGGGGCAATTAACCTTGAAATGGCTATGGTTTTTCAAGAGCCGCTTCTTTTTAACTTGACTGTTTTTGAAAATATCTCTTTAGGATTAAAAGCACGAGGATCAAAGAATATAAAAGAAAAAGTTACACATTGGATGGAAATATTTGGGATATCACATCTAAAAGAGAGAAGAGCCACAACTTTATCATCCGGAGAAGCTCAAAAAGTATCTTTAGCACGAGCAATGGTTCTTGACCCCAAAGTATTATTTTTAGACGAGCCTTTTGCGAACCTTGATTTTCGATCTCAAATAATAATTAAGAATAAAATAAGAGAAATCATAAAAGAAAATAATATAGATACTATTTGGGTAACGCATAATAAAAATGAAGCGTTAGAGGTTGCAGATTATATTATGATAATGATCGATGGTAAAATAGTTCAGGAAGGGGAGCCGAAAGAAGTATTAAAAAATCCATCAACAAAAGAAATTCGATTGTTTTTAGATGTATATAATGGAGATTGACTTTATTGATATTACCTAAAAAAGCGTTAAATATAATTTTAAGCCAAGCAAAAATTCTGGGAATAGAAGAAGTTAATATTTCAGATTCTCTAGGTAGAATCCTTGCCCAAAAAATTTATTCGGATACTGATATGCCTCCTTTTAATAAATCGGGGATGGATGGGTTTGCAATAAAATCAAATGACAAATCAGAAACATTTGAAATAATTGAAGATATTCCTGCAGGATATGTGCCGCAAAAAAAGATTACCAAAGGGAAATGTTCAAGAATTATGACGGGGGCTATAGTTCCTCAAGGTGCCGATATTGTAATTCCCGTAGAAAACACAATACACATTACAAAAAACACAATACACATTACAAAATTCCCTCAAAAGCCGAATATCGCCAAAAAAGGAGAAGATGTAAAGAAGGGAGCATTAATATTAAATCCTGCATGCGAAATTCGTCCACAGGAAATCGCCATTTTTGCTGCTGCAGGAAAAGCAACTGTTAAAGTTTACAAATTGCCAAAAATTTCCATTATCTCAACTGGTTCAGAACTTGTAGAGCCTAACGAAATCCCGCAGAAAGGACAAATAAGAAATAGCAATGGTCCAATGCTTCTTGCCCAATTAAAAAGACTAGGGATCAAGGGGAATTATTTAGGGATAGCAAAAGATGATTTTGAAACTACAAAACAACTCATAGAAAAAGGACTTGAAGAATCGGATATTTTAATTTTATCTGGTGGCGTATCGGTTGGTGATTATGATTTTGTAAAGGGAGCTCTAAAAGAATGCGAGGTTGAAATCATTTTCGATAAAATTGCAATAAAACCTGGAAAACCAACTACATTTGGCATAAAAGGCAATAAGTATGTTTTTGGTCTTCCGGGGAATCCAGTTTCTGCATTTATTATATTTGAGCTTTTTATAGTTCCTTTTATTGAAAAATTAACAAATCAATATATTACAGACAAATTCAAAGAATTTATATTAGGAGAAGATTTTGAAAGAAAAAAAGTCGATCGAGAAGAATATATTCCTGTTATCATTTTTGGCAACACAGAGCCAAACATCTATTTAACAAAATTTCATGGCTCCGGGCATCTTCATTCTTTAAGAGTAAATGCAATTATGAGAATCCCAAAAGGTGTAAAGCAAATTAAAAAAGGCGAAGCGGTATATGTTAGATCAATTTAACCGAGAGATTTATTATCTGCGCATATCGGTTACAGATCGTTGTAATCTGCGTTGTACCTATTGTATGCCAAAAGATGGGATAAAACTTAAGCGCCATGATGAAATTTTAAGTTTTGAGGAGATTTTGGAGATAGTAAAAACGGCTGTAAAGCTTGGGTTTTATAAATTCCGTCTGACAGGCGGGGAGCCTCTTGTTCGTCGAGGAATTGTTGATCTTGTAAAAATGCTCTCTTCTGTCCAAGAGGTACAAACCCTTGCCATGACGACCAACGGGATTTTACTTCCTCAATACGCAAAAGATTTAAAAAAGGCTGGTCTTACTCGATTAAATATAAGTTTGGATTCTTTAAAAGAAGACAGGTATAAAATTATTACCTGTGGCGGGAATTTAAGCGAGGCTTTGGCCGGAATAATTGCGGCAAAAGATGCGGGCTTTGAAAAGACAAAATTAAATATTGTTTTGGTTGACGGTTTTAATGATGACGAAAAAGAAGATTTTATGAAATTTGCTGACGATAATAATTTAAAAGCCCGTTTTATAAAAAAGATGGACTTGAAAAGCGGAGATTATTATAAAGTGGAAGGGGGAGAAGGGGGGCATTGCGCGATTTGTAATCGGATAAGACTTACAGCTGATGGCAAACTTCGTCCGTGTTTATTTTCCGATTATGAAGTTGATATTAGAAAAGAGCCTTCATTAGAGGATGCTTTTTTAAAAGTTGTGAATCATAAACCGGAGCGGGGATACAAAACAAGCAATAGGGAGATGTATCAAATAGGAGGATAGTTGAGTAATAGTGTGAGTCCCCACACCAAAAATCTTTGGTGTGGGGATGAGTGTGAGTCTTTAGTAATTAGCAAAACATTTAAAAATTCTTCTCCCTTTGGGAGAAGGTGAGTGGGGAAGAGATATCAAATAAAGAAAAATCGGATGAGGGTAAGGAGGATTCTTATGAAAAACAAATTTTCTCATACAGATAAACAAGGCAAAGCTAAAATGGTTGATGTTGGAAATAAAGCTGTTTCTAAAAGAGAAGCAGTTGCCAAAGGGTCTATTTTTCTATCAAAAGAGACTATTAAGTTAATAAAAGAAAACCAAATTAAAAAGGGTGATGTTTTAACTGTCGCAAAGATCGCTGGGATTCAGGTAGCAAAAAAAACATCAGAATTAATCCCACTATGCCATCCTTTACTATTAGATGACATCTCAATTGATTGTACAATATTTCATAATCATGTAGAAATTACTTCTACTGTGAAATGCACAGGCAAAACAGGGGTTGAGATGGAGGCATTGACGGCTGTTTCCATTGCGCTCCTTACTGTTTATGATATGTGTAAAGCGGTTGATAAAAATATGAAAATGGGAGATATTGTATTATGCCAAAAGTTAAAGCGACCTGTATAAATAAAGAAAAGGGTCGAAAGTTTTCTACCGCACAACTTAACCTGATTCAAAATCTTGGGGTTGAGGGAGATTTTCATGCAAAAGGAGGAGATCGCCAGGTCAGTTTGCTTGCTTCTGAAAGTATTGATGAGATGAGGAAAAAAGGATTAAAGCTTGATGATGGGGCTTTTGGCGAAAACATAATTACAGAAGGGCTTGACCTTGTATCTCTAAAAATCGGGCAACATTTAAAACTTGGCGAAACAGAGGTTGAAATTACAAAGATTGGGAAAGAGTGTGTTGCCAGATGCCAAATTTATTATCAGACAGGAGATTGCATAATGCCGAGAGAAGGAGTTTTTGTGAAAGTTTTAGCTGGCGGTATTGTAAAAAAAGGGGATGAGATTATAGTTTTATGAAAGTTGGCATAATAACTGTTTCGGATAAGGGATCAAAAGGAGAGCGGGAAGATTTAAGCGGTAGGGCAATAAAAGAAATTGTTAAAGCGGATTCATATGAGTATTGTATTGTTCCTGATGAAAAAGAAGATATCTCCAAGGCAATAGTTGATTTTGTAGACAATAAATCCTGCAATCTTGTTTTGACAACAGGAGGGACGGGCCTTTCTTGTCGTGATGTTACGCCTGAAGCTACAAGTGATATTGTTGATCGTCTAATTCCCGGAATATCGGAAGCTATACGAATGGAATCTTTTAAAATCAACAAGAGAGCGATTCTTTCAAGAGCGCTTTCTGGCACAAGAGGCAAAAGCCTGATAATCAATTTGCCAGGGAGCTCAAAGGCCGTAAAAGAGTGTTTGGAAATAATTTTGCCTGTTATTCCACATGCCCTAGAAATTTTGGAAAAGGGAAGTGTTGAATGCGGAAGGCCCTCCTAACAAATTCTTATCTAGAACAACAGTTGCTAAAGTTACTAAAAAAAATACTAAAAAAAATGATGGTTTTATAGAATTTTTTATAATATAATGTGAAACAATTAAAATGAATCCCAATTAGGATAATCGGGGTAAAATGTTTGGATTTTGTTCTTCTTAATTTTTTGGAGGCAAATAAATGGATGAAATAGATGCTTCAAGTAAAAATCCTTCTTTAGTGGCCGATACTCTTTCAAAAACGATTTGTGTGCAAAAAACAAATACTTCTATATTGAAACTTATTGTTTTGGGCATTTTAGCCGGCCTTTATATAGGATTTGGATCTGCAATTGCGACCCTTGTTGCAACCGATGTTTTTAGGTATGTTGGCTTAGGCTTGGGGAAGTTTTTTGTTGGTGCGGTTTTTAGTGTAGGGTTTATTCTTATTATTGTTGCGGGTGCGGAGTTGTTTACAGGAAATAACCTTATGTTAATGAGTGCTTTAGACGGACAAGTTCCTATGAGTAAAGTTGTATATAAATGGATTGTAGTTTATTTTGCTAACTTCATTGGAGCTGTATTTCTTGTGGCAGTTATGTTTGGTTCGGGTCTTTGGAAAGAGGGGCATTTTGTGTCGGGAGTCGCAGCGTTAAATATAGCAAAGGCAAAAGTTGGTCTTGCGTGGGGAGAAGCTTTTTGGCGTGGAATGCTTTGTAATATTCTTTTATGCCTTGCTTTTTGGATGGCAACCGCATCTAGTAGTGTAATAGGAAAAATATTAGCAGTGTTTTTTCCTGTCACAACATTTATGGCTTTGGGTTATGAACACTGTATTTCTAATATGTATTTTATTCCTATGGGCATTTTGCTTAAAGGGACAAGCGCAGCGTCTTTATCAGGACTTAATTTATCAAGCCTGACATGGGGGAATATGATTGTAAACAATCTAATCCCGGTAACTCTTGGCAATATGGTTGGCGGTGCTTTTGTCGTTAGTTTTCTTTATTGGATGGTATATGTAAAACAATGATGATGACTATTTTGCAATCTTATTTTGTAGAATTTTATGATTTTTCTTATGGACAAAGAAACATTATTTGTTATAATAGAGCCTTGAAATCAAAAACAGGATGCCTTTAATTTAGAAAAAAGGAGGTGAGATGAATATATGAAAAAGGCTAGTATGAAAGAATATATAAAAAGGAGTGTGACGATGAAAAAGAGTTTAGCATTGTTAGTTATTTTTGCTGTTATGCTTTCTCTTCCAGCAGCTGCTCTAAAGTTTAAAGACATGACTGATGATCACTGGGCAGCAGATTCAGTCTATGATTTAGTTAGCAGAGGGATTACTAATGGCTTCCCAGACGGGACATTTCGTGGAAACGAGAAATTGTCACGATATGAAACAGCCCAGTTCCTCTCGAAAATGGCTAAATCCATAGAGAAGAATGCAAATGGAGGAGTTTCAGAAGCTGATGTGGAAAAAGTAGTAAAAAAAGTTTTGGGTAAAACATCAGCGCCTGTTGGTACCGGCGCAACGATTTCTGGCCAGGTTTTTGCTGTTAATACTACAGTTTTGGAGCAAAATGCTACTCCTACCGCAACCAGCATTACTCGAGCTTACATAACTGCTACGGAGAAACTTGGCACAAATGCAATTGCCAAAGTAACACTTGATACCCTAACAGGAGGTAACAGCTTTTTAAAATATGCCTATGTTGATCTTCTTGACTTTGTTGCAATCGATAACTTCAACTTAAACGCGAGAATCGGTGTGCAACCAACATATTGGTCAAATTGGGTTGATAGCTTCTTGGGTCTTCGTGTTGTTTCTGCCAGCATGTTGTCTTCCAGTTATGCTGATCCGACAGCTGATATCGGACTCGGCCTTATGGGGGCAATAAATGTTGAATATCTTCCATCAGTCAATTATTTAGTAACTGGCTTAAATGGAAACGGTTTAAATCCTGAAAACGACAGAGCAAAGGATTTAGCTGGAAGACTTGATGCCGAAGTTTTACCAGGCGTTACAGTTGGTTTAGGGGCTAAGGTTGAAAACATAGGGCAATCCGTAGGCACTACCGACTTAAGAAAACTTTTGAACGTGTTGGTTGGATATAAAGCTGACATGGGCAAAGTTTACGGGGAAGTTGCTTATGGCAAAAATACCATGGGACTTAGTGCTGCAGGGTTGCTTAACCTTGGAGCATTTGATGAAATGATGAATCCTTATGGTTTATTTGCTCGTGTTGATATTTATGACCCGAACCGTGGTGTTGGCAGTGATAGTGTAACAAGTATTTTTGTTGGTGGAACATATAATTGGAACAGCAATGTGAAACTTGTTGCCGATTATGATTCAACAACTCAAAACAGCACCACAACAAGTCAGGTTTCTTTGAGAACAGAAATATTGTTTTAGTTGATTTTATAAGTTGACTTTTCTAAAAAGTTGATAAGACTTTAAAGAGAGTTAACAATAGGGAGGGAGAGGCGACTCTCCCTCCTTTTGTTTTTCTTCTATTTACCCCGATTATTCATACCTGGGAAACGTTCCAACACTCTGATAGAATTCTGTTAGTCTATAAATAATCGGGGTTTACTCGTGGTATGAACCCCGATTATGATAATCGGGTTGAATAATCGGGGTTTATTTCAACACCTAAAAAACTTTAAAAATAATCCGAAATTGATTAAATCTATTTGCGATAAAAGTTAAAGAGTAATTTTGTCAGGATTCTTTGGGTGAGCTTTTGGGACTGTTGCGAAATAAACATCCCATTCAACAGGCTCTTTTATAAAACTGGAGTTTAACATGTGGGTAAAAAGACTTTTTACTAATAGATTTAGCGGGCAGAAGTCTGTAACAACGCAAACCCCTATTGCAAATAATTATGATGAATTTTTAAAGCAAGCTTCAGGATTTTTGAAAGAAAGAAAATATAGTGATGCTGCCGAATACTATACGAAAGCTTTAAAATATTTACCTCAGTCAATTTCTTTGCATTACGCAAGAGGAATATCTTATTTGGCCGAGGCCAATAATGTTTTTGACTTAGAACAAAAAAAGCTTCTTACTAAAAAAGCAGTTGATGATTTTAGTTTTGTAGTTGCAAATAATCCTGACCATGCTGACGCCTGCAGATATATTGCATTTTCTTATTTTAATCTTGATGCTGATTTATATGCTGTGACATATTTTATAAAAGCGGCAAAGCTTTATTTTCATCACTTAAAATATGAAAAGGCTATAGATTGTTTTGAAAGGGCATTATACATAAAAGAAGATTCCATTGATGCTTTAAATGGAGTGGTTATGGTTTATAAAAATTTAAAAAACAGAGAGGGAACAGTTGAAGCATTAGTCAGGTTGGGTCAGGTTTATATAGATTGCGGAAAATATGAAGCTGCAAGTAAAATTGAAGCGTTAATAAAACAAAGTTTTCCCGATGTTGTATCATCAAAAATTGGCATAGACAGGAAAAAGATGTTGGATGAAATTGTGTTGACTGATGACGATATAGATATAGATGTAGATGGGGATGAAGACTTGGGGATGGGATAATAAGTCTTGTCTTTCTTTGTCTTAACCCTGATTATTCACGGTAAAACCAGAAATTAACAAACTATTTGAGCTTTATTCTGGCATGAATACTCGGGGTAAGCATTTTTCCTGCAGTTTATTATCATTAAATGGCGTGATATAATTCTTTTTAATTGATGAAAAAAACCGTTTTAAATTTCCAGCAGATAGTAGAAAAATTAAATAGTTTCTGGGCAGACCAGGGCTGTGTGATCCGTCAGCCTTACGATACAGAAAAAGGGGCGGGCACAATGTCTCCTGCAACTTTTTTAGGAGTGTTAGGCGATAAGTCTTGGAACGTTGCATATATTGATCCTGTTCGTCGTCCGACTGATGGGCGCTATGGCGAAAACCCCAACCGTCTTTTCCATTATTTTCAATATCAAGTCGTAATGAAACCTTCTCCTATTGAAATACAAGAGATGTACCTTGATAGCTTGCGCACGATCGGGATAGAGCCTGCAAACCACGATGTCCGTTTTGTTGAAGACAACTGGGAGTCTCCGACGCTTGGCGCATGGGGGACGGGGTGGGAAGTTTGGGCGGAAGGGATGGAGATTACACAATTTACATATTTTCAGGAGTGTGGGGGTTATCCTTGTAATCCAATTCCCGTTGAAATAACTTATGGACTAGAGCGTCTTGCGATGTTTATTCAGAAAGTCGACAGTGTTTACGATATCGCATGGAATAATACTGTAAAGTATAGCGATGTCTATTTAAGACAGGAAAAAGAACATTCCCGTTATAATTTTGAAGAGGCGAATATTGATTCGCTTTTTAAGATGTTTGAGCTTTATGAAAAAGAAGCGCTCGACGTGCTGCAAAAGAAATTAGTCCTACCCGCGTATGATTATGTGTTGAAATGTTCACACACTTTTAATATTCTGGATGCGAGAGGGGCTGTTTCTGTAACCGAGAGGATGCAATATATATTGAAGATAAGAAAAATGGCGAGGCTTTGCGCTCAGATTTATCTCGGAGATATCGATCTTAAATGAAGAAAAAAGATAGAAAAAATAGATTCCGGATCAAGTCCGGAATGATACAAAATAATTTACTTTTAGAAATCGGTTGTGAAGAGATTCCTGCCCGGTTTATGGATAAATTGGTTTTAAATTTCAAAAAAAATGCGGGTGAAAAATTACTAACTAACAGGCTATCGTTTAAATCTCTGCAAGCATATGGAACTCCACGTCGTCTGGTTTTGTTTGTAGAGGATTTACCCAAAAAACAGCAGGATATAGTAGAAGAGATTAAAGGCCCTCCAAAAAACATAGCTTATGATCAGAATGGAAAATTTACAAATGCGGCAAACGGGTTTGCCTCCAAATTCGGAGTTTCTGAAAACAATCTTTTTGTAAAAGATAATTATCTCTTTGCGAAAGTTGAGAAAAAAGGATTGCCTACCGATAAGGTTTTGACTTCTCTGTTGCCTGAAATAATTACTTCTCTTTATATGCCGATAAGCATGAGATGGGGAGATGGAGACTTTAAGTTTATAAGACCGATACATTGGATTGTGGCTCTTTTCGGATCCAAAATTATCAAATTCGAACTGGCAGGGATTAAATCATCCAATAAAACAAGAGGACATAGGTTTTTATATAAACAGAAAAAACTTGTTATTGAAAAGGCGGATATTTCTTACTATAAATCTAAGCTTTTAAAAGCATCGGTTATAGTTGATCAGGATGAAAGAAGAGAAAAAATAAGAACTTTGGTCAAAAGTAAGAATAATATGGCTTTGGATTATGATGATCTTTTAAATGAGATTACGTATCTTATTGAATCTCCTTATGTATTTGAATGCTCTTTTGACAAGAGGTTTTTATCTTTGCCTCGTAAAGTTTTGGAAGCTGTCATGATAAAACATCAGCGGTATTTTCCTGTTGTTGATGTAAAAAATAAGATAGCTTCTGATTTTATAATAGTTACAAACGGTTGTAACGCGGAAAATGTGAAGGATGGCAATAAACGTGTTATAACTGCTCGCCTTTCTGATGCGAAATTCTTTTTTGATGAGGATAGAAAGGTACCCTTAAAATCAAGGATTAGCGGTTTAAGGCGTGTCCAGTTTTTGGCGGGATTGGGGGATATGGAACAAAAGACGGAGAGGCTGCGCAAGCTTTCTCATTTTATAGGGAAAGAATTAAAAGTTGACGATAAATCGTTAGCATTGATAGATAGGACTGCTTTCCTTTGTAAGGCCGATCTTTTAACGCAGATGGTATTTGAATTCCCTGAGCTTCAGGGTGTTATGGGGAAAGAATATGCGATGATTTCGGGAGAAGAAGCACTTGTCTCTTTGGGGATATATGAGCACTATCTTCCGCGTTTCTCGGAAGAGGGGCTTCCTGAAACAGTTACGGGAAGGGTTGTTTCTTTGGCGGACAAGATAGATACGGTATGCGGCTGTTTTGGAATTGGTAAAATTCCTTCAGGGTCGGCGGATCCTTATGGTTTGCGCCGGGCTGTAAACGGAATAATAAGAATAATAGCAACCAATCAGACCGAAATACTTCTTGATCTGGTTTTTGATCAGTCCTTGAAATTGTATAGCTCAATTTTAAAAGAGGTTGATTTTGAAAAGGTTTATAAGAAGATTTTGGAATTTATTGGGGTTCGTTTAAGAGGGATGCTTCTCGAATTAAAATATAGCCAGGAAGTGATAGATGCCTCTTTTGCAAATCTGGAAAACATCTCTTTTGTCTATCGCATCGCGACAGCTTTAGATGTTTATAAAAGAGAGATCTGGTTTTCCGGAATTGTCGCGACGCATGATAGGGTTTTTAGAATTGCTTCAGGAGCAGAAAGATCACAGATAATGGAACATGACCTGGTAGAAGAAGAAGAGAAGAATCTTTATAAATTATATTTAGAGGTTAACTGGAAGGTCGAAGATCTTTTAAACAAAAAGGCGGATAAAAAGGCTCTTATTGAGTTATCAAAACTTACCCTTCCTGTTGAGACCTTTTTTGAAAAGATTCTGGTTATGCATGAAGATGAACGGATAAAGACCAATCGGTTAGCTTTGCTTAAGTCTATAAACAATCTCTTTTTTAAAGTAGCGGATTTTAGAAAGATGGTCTTAGCCTAACGGGTTTTACTGCTACTTGTTTCCCTGCATAAATTTACAATTTGAAGCAAAAATAGATAGGCGACGAAGTTGTATAAGATTGGACAAATTTATATGTAAACCAAAATAGTTGACAAATAACGCACCAGCTAACATAGATATTTCGAAACCTTTTATTGTATAAACTCCGTAACAAACCAAAGAAACCGCAGATAAACCAAATAAATCTCCCACACAGCCCCACACTGCATCCTTATATTTCCTACTATAAGAATTATAACAACCAAACGTAATATCTTCTATCAACTTTTCAACATCCCTGTCATCACGCACTAAAAAGTCTTTTCCGAGGTGTGATGCTATGTCTTTAATTTCGGTTTTATAAAAAGACATTATTTGAGGGTAATTTTCTTTTTCTTTTTGCTGATTTTGGATATTTAAATATGCGACCGCTCTTTCTATTGTAAGTCCTGTATAATAAGGGTGCCCTAAGAAAAGATTTGGAATTCTTGTTTTGTTTAAGAAATTTCCAAAGCTATATGCGATTGTTGATAATCTCTCTTTGGTTCTTTCGCAATTCCTAAAAGTCCTCATCCCTTGTGCAAGTGCTCTAACTGTTAATGTTTCCCGTACTCTTAAAGACATTTTATCCCCTTTTTTTAAAGCTAATTCTTAGATTTCTCTATATAATATTATCGTTTTTTTTTTTTTTGAAATTTCAGGCGATTTAAGGGGAATTGTTGTATAATAAAAAAATGGATTATAAGAAAAAAATACCTGTTTATTTATACTACGAGGATATCTTCAGAGAAATGGATGAAGAAAACATTAAATATTTGCTTATTGGGGGAGTTGCAGTCAATTTGCATGGAATTCCAAGGGCGACAGGCGATATCGATATGCTTATTGCCATGGAAAAAAAGAATGTCCAAAAATTTGTTGAAATTACGAAAAAACTAGGTCTAAAACCAAAAATTCCTGTCCAAGCTTCCGATCTGGCGGATTCAAAAAAATTGAAAGAATGGAAAAAAGAAAAAAATATGCAGGTTTTTTCTTTTATACATCCTGACAATCCGTATATTACCATAGATATTATGACTGAAAATTATATCTCTTTTGAGCAAGCTTATAAGAGAAGGAAGAAAACAAAAGCATGGGGAATTAATGTTTCGGTCGCGTCTATTCCCGATTTAATTAAATTAAAAGAAATATCAGGCAGGACACAAGATTTAGCTGATATTGAGGCCTTGAAAAAATATGGCAAAAAATAAGGGTTCCCAAAAAGGATTTACATATGTGTGCTCTAGAGAAAAAGCAAAAGAATACCAAAAACTTTCAGCCCAGCAAAAACTTGAATGGCTTGAAAAGATGAACCGATTTCTTTATTATTTTATGCCAAAAGAGAACAAGGTCTTTGCGGAAAAATTGCGAAGAGGAGAGATTTAAAAAAAATCAGATTCTGGAGCAAATCTCTTTCTCAAAGTAGCGGAGTTTGGCAAGGTGGTATTGTAAGAATATTATACTTTTGCTTTCTTCAAGAGAAATTAAACTTGGGACTTTAATGTAATTTTATCAATATTAAATCCATTTAAAATTATTGTTTGCCCTGCCTTAAAAGTATGCCAATCTTTAGCCAAAGTAAGTTCTTTGAGTTGGGATCGTAGGTACTTACTCTCTTAACATTCTCTTTAACTTTGCATGCGAGAGAATAGGGACTCGATCTCCTTCTTTTGGCGGATCGTTTAAAACTCTTGATAAATATGTAAAAATATCTGCATCGCATTCTTCATGTAATGCATGTGAAGCAAATTTCCTTACTTCACTTCTTGTACTGAATCTTACAAGATTCATTAAAAAAGTTTGCAACTCCTTTCCCCTAAATTTTCTAATAACTCCAAGTTCGCTTACTTTCATGTCTAATACCGGCTGACGGCGTAACTGGCTAAAACTTAGATTCCTCATGTTTATTCTTCCTGCAATTCTTAAACTTTCTCCCAATAATATACTCATACCTCAACACCTCTTTTATTTTTATCGTTTTTTTTTTTGAAATTTCATGCAATTTTTAGGGGAATTGTTGTATAATAAAAAAATGGACATTCAATCGTTAAAAAATAAAGAAATTGATAATGTTCTTAAATGGATTCAACAGGAAAAGACATCAATTTATGATAATGTTTTTCAGTGTCAGACGAGAGATGTTTTTAAGGCTAAACTGGATAATTTTTATGTTGAAACAAAAGACTCTTTACTTATAGCTGTTGCTGGTGAAATAGGGAATAATTCTTTTGACCATAATTTAGGTTCATGGCTCGATGTTGTTGGGCTCCTATTTAAAGTATTGAGTGCTGAAAAAATTGTAATTCTTGCGGATAGAGGTCAGGGGATTAGAGCGACTTTAAGCAGAATTGTTCCCGAAATTAAAAGTGATAAAGAGGCATTAGAGATTGCTTTTACTAGGGTGATTTCCGGCAGAAGTCCGGAACGACGGGGGAACGGTCTCAAATTTGTTTCATCAGCCATGCAAAATAACGGTTTTTCTTTGTGGTTTCAGTCTGGAACGGGGGCTGTTTCGATTTCAAATAAAGAAATTAAATTCTTTGAGAATAGCTTTAATATAAAAGGTTGTATTGCTATAATTAAGTATTAGGAGTAATTTGTGAAAATAGAGATAAAAAAATTCGGAAAGATATTAGTGTCAAGGCCTGATGGGAGAGAAGCTTTTTCTGCGGCAAAAGCATATATTTTTCCAAAAGAGATGAAAGAAATTACATTAGATTTTGATGGAGTAGATGTTTTATCTCCTTCTTGGGCAGACGAATTCATTTCTGGCATAAAAAGCAACTTTAAGGGCATAAAAATTAATTTTATAAACACAGACAATCAATCAGTAAAAGCCACTTTGGATATGCTTTTGTCTTTAGGCAATTAACCCCAATTATTTATACCAGAAGGGATTTCAATCCCCGATCATGATGATCGGGATTGATTCCTGATTTTACTGTGAACAATCTATTGTTACAAGCTTATATGGAGCAAAAGCTGGGTCTTCTGGAGCTAACATCCTAATCATTGAACCCAATAATTGAGCTGGGTGATAACCTAAAGTTCCTATTTTTGACTTAAAGGCACGTGGCGTTTTTACAAAGGCTGTTTCTTTGTCAGAGATTTCAAAAGAGACACCTGGCTTCCCAGTCTCGCTGCCATCAACAAATACTTCAGAAATTAAGATGGGCAATGAGGGATCTGATGGCACTTGGCATACAATATTAACATTTGTATAAAATTCTGCCCCTCTGCATGTCAGTGGACGTAATGCAATTGTAGAGATTGGGGAGCTGGTTTGATAAGTTCTTTTAGATTCATTAGATGGCAAGCCTTTTTGTTCTGTTAAAAAGCGACGTTTAACAGCTTCATTAATTGAAGGAAGTAATGTTTGAAAAAGTAATGATTCTGGAGTTAACTCATTCAATTTCTCCAAGGGTAGTGACGCAAGGGCGGGAAGAATATAAAATAATCTTGAAGCATAGTGTTCAATCTCTTTATGTGTAAAGGCTTCAATGTAGTAATGGTCAGAATTAAAAGCGCCAATTAAATCCCCCAATTTTAAAACAACTGTTCTTTTATGAGCGAATGTTATTTTGGGCTGTAAAGCAGTTTCGCCTCTTTTCACTAGAGCAACAGAATGTGGAGGTACTTTTATTGGCATGTTTTTTTCTCCTTTTTTATACATATATATCGTTTTTTTTTTTTTTGAAATTTCAACCAGAAGTAAGGGGGGTCACCATGTCCGTAGAATTTTCTAAAGGGGGGATCTTTTTATTGAAATTTCTGATATTTTAGTACGAAAGAAATAGAGGTTTTGATTTGTTTTAAGGAGGAATTATTTTATGGTTGGAATTAATAGGGATACTTTTGTTAAACCCAGAACTGCGATAGATTCACTTACTTCATTTTTTAAACCGGAAAAGACAACCCCTCTTGATAGAAGGCGATTACTTTTTGGAATGGCGGGGATTGGAGCTACCCTTGCTACTATTACAACAGTTGTAGATACAGCGCAACCAAAGAAGACAACAGAAATAACTTCAGATTTATATAGGCCGGCAGATGATACAAGGGCAGCTTTAGAGACTTTTTACGCAGCCATGCAGATTGTAAGCGGTAAAGCGGGGGAGCTGTTTAACCGTCACAATTCTTTGTTTACCCGCACAGTCCGTGTTGAGTGGAAAACGGATCATCAAGAATCATATCAGGATTGTAGTAGAGATAGTAATGGCAATAGTACTTGTGTTACTAAGTATAGAACGGTAACGCGTCATCATGACCGCGAAGAGACAATAAATATAGACCAGGATATGAGGAATATTAATGCCGAATATCTTGGGGATATAAATACATATTATGGAAAAGCTTTAGGATCAGTTGGGCATTTCAGAGATAATAACCTGAAACTTTTAGAAGGGGAGCTTGGGTCTGTTGATTGGTTAAAAGAAAATTCCGATGAGTTTGCTGCAAATTTCACGTTTCATTGGACAGAAGGGAATGTAAGTACAGGATGGCAGACAGCTATAGCTACGGCCATAGGATTACCCGCGACTGCCCTCTTTTTGTTTTATGGAAATCTGGTGGATATGATTAATGGGCATAGAAATTCACATTTTACGACTAGATATAGACTGAATGATTATCTGAGAGAAAAGAGTGCGCGGGAAGATAGAGACGAAATGAAATTGACAAGACGGTCTCTACTTCAAGTTATAGGAGGGGCTGGTGCTGCAACCCTTGCTTTTGGCGGTAAGGAGCGTTATGAGAAACGTTCTGAGGAGATACGAGCTGAGGGGGAGAAAGGGATTCGTAACTTTATAATTAGAGGAAATAAATTGGATGAAGCTCTGCTTTTTTTGAATTTTTTTAATAATAATCCTGAAGATATTATAAAAGAATTAGAAACATATGCTTATAATCTTCGTTTACTCACTTTTGAAGAAATTGATCTATCTGTAAGAAATGGATTGATAAGATTGGATGAAGAAGAACGAAAAATTAGACACTCTGCTGATTTTGGCGCTTATAGCATAAGAACTACACGTAAAGATGACAATTATAACCCAGAGGATATTAGAAATTATCTAAGCCTAGCGCATAGTGTGGCAGACGAAATAGATTCTGTTCTTGATGGGCTAAAAACTTTCTTTAAAGAAGGGGTTCCTAAATCTTTGCTTCCAGCTATGCGTGCTTGTTATATTACAGATGGTGTTAATAGTGTTGTTTCCCATGAACACTCGCGTCATATGTGGGGGCTTGCCGGTGATTTGGGCATATTATATGGTTCGGCATTGGTTCTTTTGCTTGCATCAGAGATAAATGGGGCTCATCACAAAGCAGCGTATAACCTTGTTCAAGGGATGTTTGATTTTGTAGACAGGCGAAAATTATCTGCGTTTGAAATTGTTTCTCACTTAAAAGGGTCACTTTCCTATGAGGAGAAAAACGCTGTTTTTGGTGACGAAGAAATTGTTCAAGCAGTGAAAGGCAATATTGCTGCACTTAAAAAGTTTGGCGGCGCTTATACAGAAACAGGCGTAGTTTTTGCTCCGGTTAGGGATTATCTTGGAAGGTTTGAAAGAAAAGCAAGAGATGACCTTAATCGTCAAATAGAGGGTTTGTCTGAAGAGGCGATAATTGACCTGTATATTGAAAAAGCGCTTGTCTTTTTTGCAAGAAAGCAGCTTAGTCCAAAAGGTTTAATGCAGGCGATGAAAGAAGGTAAAAGTAAAGGCGGGCCTGTGTCAAAACCTAATATTGATGAATTGAAGGGGAAAGTTGCCGAGTTTATTAAAGAGGGGGAACAATATTTTATTTTTGATCTTATAGATGCTGGATTAATTGATGATAATGAGCCTGAAGAAGATTGGCTTACCACGGAAAGTTCTGATCTGCGGAATAATATAAATTATTGGGCTGACAGGATTTTGGGGTATTTTACGTCATCTCAATCTATGCAAGCTGCTCTCGGCATTTTGCCCCTTAATTGGTCACTAATGAGTAAAGAAGGGGCTCAGACGCTTTCCCGTGAGGAAGTTTTAACTGCTTTTGTGGAAGTTGTAAGAGGAGAAATTAATTCTACTAAAGAGAAATCTAAAATTAAAAAAGAGATAGAAGCTGCTTTAACTGGGGATTCTGTTCATAGAGATCGTCCTGCTCGTAGTATTTCTGACGAAGAGATTGCAAATCGTGTTCTCCTTAGAAAATTAAAAGAGACAGCTGAAGCACATAAAGGGTTTGATGTTTTGTCTGAAAATGAGCCTAGATTGAAAGCCGCTTTGGCTGAAGCTGTTCAAAATATTTAACCCCGATTATTTACCCCGATTAGGAAATCGGGGTTCATAGACGAACAGAATTCTAGCAGAGTGTTGGAAATTTTCCCATGTATTTACCCCTATTTGGATAATCGGGGTTAACATAGTCCCATCTTTAAAACAGCAGAGAGCGTTGTTTTAATCTCTTCCGCCTTTAAAATGCCGCTCTCTTTTGATGAGAGACCTATAATTTTATGTTCTATACCTCTTATATTTACTATTTTTGGGCAAAATAAATTTTTTAACGGATCAATGGAAGTTAGTATTTGTAGCGGATCATAAAAAGGGACTAACTTTGCACTCTTGTAAACTGTTTCTCCATAGGTTGCACTTGCATATTTCCAGAATTCATCAAAAGAGATGTCGGGATCTTCGGGATAGGTTTTATCGTATTCTTTTCTTTTTGTTTCTAAATCTGAAACAACCTCTGTAAGTGTTTTTTCTCCTTCGTATGCTCCAAGATTTGCGAGTGGAGAATGTAAAAACCAGTCTATATCCTTGCTTTCATCCCATGTTCCCCGATATTGATTTCCAACGGGAGCAAGAGCTGATCGAAAAAAAGAAGATATGAGATTCTTTCTCATATCTTTCATTCTACTGACAAGGGGATGTTCTCCCAATTCTTCGAAAATGGAAGAATCCAAAGCTACAGGATAAACGCCATCTCTGGATAATGTTGAAGTAGGTATGTTTTGTCTTTGTAATTTTTTGTAAAGTAATTGTGCCGATGCGTAGTCAAAGGTGTTATTTGATGCAATTTTGTTTGGAGTAAGAAATTCTCTTCTTAGTAATAAGTTTCCAAACTTATCAGTTGTAACTCCGCTCATTAGTCCTATTTCTTTAATTTTTCTATTTGCTAACCCTGGATATTGCGATAGGGGGCCGCTAAATAATTGAGCAAAATCTGTCATGGCAGAAAGTGCGTATAATGTTACTCTTTGATCGTAAGATATGTTGTTTATGAGTATGTTCATCATGAGGTTTGTTGCTTCTTCAAAGTGTGGCTGGATATTTGTTTCTAATTCAGCAAATTCATCATCTCTTAAGACTTTTCTTCCCCTTATATTGGATCCTTTGCCGATAGCAATATTATGTAACCCTAAAAGAGCAAGTTCTTGGTGCGCGACCATGGCTCTTTTTTCACTTGGATATAAATTTACAATGACAGCCTGTATATCTATGTAGCCTAGCTTTTGTAGTGCGGCTGCAGTTATATGTGCTGCTGTTTCATCCAAATCTTCAAGGGGAGAGGTATTTAATATTACTTTTTGCGGATGAGCGGGCCTATTTTTTATTAAATATTCAAGGATTTTTGTTTCCGGGTTTGTAAATAGAGGCCTTTTTATCGACGGTGAAACTAACGTAGTTTTATTATTTTGTATAATCATTGTCTTTATTCGTTTTTTTATTCTTTTACATAATCTGATTTTACTAAGAAAACATGAATTCCTGCTTGCGCGGGAAAAACATAGTTAAAATAATAATATTTTTGACACTAGCTAATCTAACATCTCTTTTTCTTAATATATCTGCATTAATTTCACCCCGATTATCATAATCGGGGTTTATTGAATCTCTTTTTGAATTATGTTAGCATAAATAAATTATGAAAAAGAAAATTTTTATATCGGTAATTGGAGAGAGCCATGCTTCGGAGGATATAGCAAAACTGGCGGAAGAAGTGGGTTATGAAATAGCTAAAGCCGGTGCGGTTTTGGTTTGTGGCGGGTTAAAAGGAGTTATGGAATATGCTTGCAAAGGGGCAAAAATGGGGAGGGGGACGACGATCGGTATTCTTCCTGGAAGCAAGAGAGAGGATGCTAATCCTTATATTGATTATCCTATAGTTACAGGCATCGGATATGCGAGAAATAAACTGGTCGTAAAATCAGGCCATGTAGTTATTGCAGTGGGGGGGAGTTATGGCACTCTTTCAGAAATTGCTTTTACCTTGGGGTATGGAATTCCTCTAGTTGGGTTAAAAACCTGGAAATTTATCCATCATAACGGTAAGTTTGATGATAAGATGCATTATGTTAAAACGCCCAGGAAAGCTGTTAATCTTGCTCTTGAGCTTGCTCTGCAGGCGAAGAACCCATTAGAAAAGCACGAATACCATACGTAAAAGCAGTTTAAGGAATTTTGTATAATAATCTTTTTTGGGCTATCTCATATGTTATCTCAGATTGTTCTACTTCTTTATAAAGATCCAAGGCTTCTTTTACTTTGCCCGTCTTATAAAATAGATCAGCCAAGTTCAATTTAACAGCAGGAAGGTTGGGATTTAATTCCAGCGCTTTTTTTAAAATATAATTTGCTTCATTGTGCGAATTATTTAAAAATAAGATTAGTCCGAGATTATTTAAAACAATGGGGGATGCGGGTTCCAATTCAAAGGCTTTGCGTAAATTATTTAAAGCTTCCGAGTTTTTTTTGTTGATTATTTGTGTTATGGCTAAATTATTAAGGCCCGCAACGTAGTTTGGATCAAGTTGTACTGCTAGAGCAAATTCTTCTTCAGCTGTAGATGACATCCCTTTCATAAAAAATTCCAAGCCGCTATTATTATAATTTTGTCCGAAAGATACTGAGAGAGCCTGTTTACTGATACCGCGTTTTAATTCTTGTCCCCACATGCCCAAAAAGTCCATTTTTCCCAGATCTTTTATAATAAGTACAAAACTTTTGTTTTGCAGCGCGCCTAAACTTGTTTTTCTCAAAAACTGCATTTTATATTTTACATAAGGGTAATCTATATCTTCTTGTTGAATTTCTTCCAACGTTCTTATTGCTGAACGGATATTGCCTTGTGCTTCATAGGTTAACGCCAGTCCAAATCTTGTTTTTTTCTGTAAATCGGTTGACTCTTCTGAAATAAATTGTAAGCTTTTTTTAAAAGCATCTGCCGATTGATCATAAAGGCCTTCATAACGATAGAAATTACCAAGAAGTGAGTAAACATAGGCGGCTTTTTGTGTGTCTTTACTTGCTGCTTGAAGTTCGCGTATGGCATCTTCTTTCATTTCAAGTTCTATGTAAAGTTTTCCTAAATCTAAGTGTAGAGATAATTTCCATTCATCTTCGGCAATCCGTTTTTTTAGTTGTTCAGTTTCAAGTTCAATCTCTTTAAGCCTGGCCTGTTTATATTTTTCATGTATGGTTGTATCATAAGGCGATATTTTTAATGCTTTATGAAGGGATTCTCTTGCTTTGCTGCACAATTTTTGCCTTAAAAAAATTTCTGCCTGAAGAATTAATGCCTGGCTGTTTTGGTTGTTGAGCTTTAAAATTTTTTCAACTTCAACATTCGCGCTGAAAAAATCATTTTTTGAGAGATATACATAACCTAAACATTCCCGCATTTCATTGCTTTGTTTAATCAAACCTTTACTTTTGTTTATAACCCATTCTGCAGAATCAGGGTAAATGTCAAGCAGGGATTTTATCTCTTTTGAGGCTTCAACAAAGTTGTCATCTTTAAGATAATTTTCTATTAAAAATTGTCTGGCCAAAAACTGATTAGGATATTTCTTTATGATGGTTTTCACACCCTCAACAGCCTTAGTCTGGTAATCAGGATTGCTTTTAATCAGTTTATAATATTCTTCAATTGCTTCACTGTAATTTTCTTTTAATGATAAAACTTCCGCCAAAGAGAGAGTTGCTTCCGGATGAATAGGATAGTTTTTTAATATATCTTTTAATTTGCTTATGACATCATCTGCTTTGTTTGGATCTATTTTTATTATTTCCATCAATTTTTTTATGGCTGATTCGGGCCTTAAAGACTTGCAATATGTTATGGATAATAATTCTCTTATGGAGATAGAATCTATTTTTTTAAGCAACAAAGCTTCTAAACGATGTATAACTTCTGATGAAACTTCAGGATCGTCTTCATACATTAAAAAATATTTTTCTGCGGATTTTTCATAATTTTCGGTTCGCTGGTATAGCTCAGCAAGCATCCTCAAGTTTTTTTTATCAGAGGGGAGGTCTTCATAAAATTCTATGGCATCTTCAAGTCTTCCTTTTTCTAAGTACACAGAAGCCAGCATTTCAGATATTGAAATATCTTTTACCCCGAGTTTGAGGGCCTTTTCCAACAGATTCATTGCAAAGTCTATTTTTTCCTGTTTAATGTATATTTTACCTAAAAGATTATAAGCTTGTAAATTTAAGGGATCAAGCTCTATCAATTCTTCAAGTTCTAAAATTGCCATATCAAGATCATTATCCGCTAAATAAAAACTTATTAGCGACAGCCTAACTTGTGTGTCAAATGGTTTTGACGTTGCTAATTCTTCGTGATCAAGTATAATCTCTGAAATAATTTGAGGAGAAAATAGTTTTGCAAGGTTATATTCTTCTCTTGCTTGTTTATAATATCCGTTTATTAAGTAGTATTTTCCCAGGTTTCTTAAAAGCTCAGGATTTCTAGGTTGTTTTTGCAATTCTTTGGATAATAAATCAAGTTCGGCAATCATTTAAATTTGACCTCTCTATAAAGTAAGACAACTCCTAATATACCAAAAAGAAATTGCGGCGTCCATGCAGCTAAAATTGGATCAACAATTCCTCCTCGCCCGAGAGATCTGAAAACCGAGGCGAAAACATAAAAAGTAAACATGATAACTATTGTAAGCATCATTCCCCATGTGCGGCCGCTTTTTATAGTAGGAAGGGAAAGGGGCAATCCAATAATAGCAAAAATAAAAGATGTTAACGGAACAGAAAACTTCATCAAATAGTCTGTTCTAAGCGGGTTTGTACTAACTCCGCTTTTTTCTAGCTGATTTATTTTATAAATAAGTTCTATAGAATTCATTTGCTCCGGGGTTTTTTGTGCGGAAATAGTTAAAGGATCCTCATTTAAATTCATTTCTATTGCTTCAAAAGAGGCTTCATAGGATAAGCGGCCTTCATCATCAAACTTGTGAATATTGCCGTTATATAATGTTATTTTTAATCCTTCTATTTTGGCTTTTTTCGCTGTTGTTACTCTGGGAATTATCTCTCCTGCTAATTCATAAACCATGATATTTTCTAATGTTTTATCCTGATTGTTTATTTTTTTTACATAAAAATAGCGGTTGTAAGCGTCCTTAAAAAATACATCTTCTTTTATTTCAGGCAATGGATTTTTTAAAACTATTTCTTGGATTATTTCCTGGGAACGTTGATTGGCAAAAGGGACGAGTTTTTCGTTGGTAAAAAAGGCTATAGCTGAAACTATAATTGAGAAAATAATAATTGGAAACACTATTCTGCCAAAAGAGATGCCAGAAGTTCTCAGCGCTGAAAGTTCATTGTCTTTCCCCATTCTTCCCATTGCCATGGCAATTCCGAAAAGCGTAGCTACTGGAAAAGTCATAACCATAATATAAGGAAGCTTATAGAGCATCAGTAGCAAAACAGAAGGAAAGGGGATCCCTTTATTAATAATTAGGTCTACGAATGTAAAAAGCAGGTCGACAATCATAACCAATACAAAACCTATTATTCCAAGGAGAAAGGGAGATATTGTCTCTTTAAATAAATATCTATCTAGGATTTTCAATCTTCTTCGTGTTGACGTCTTTGTTCCCGTCTTTTTGCTTTTTCTTTTTCTTTGCGACGTCTTTGGCTAGGCTTTTCATAAAATTCCCGTTTTTTTATTTCGTCGATTATGCCTTCGCGCCGCATTTTCATTTTGAATTTTTTTAAAACTTTATCTATAGACTCATTTTCTGAAACATTAATTTTTGTCATTTTTTATCTCACCATCCTTATTAATCTTTTTATCGATTATTACCCGGGAGGCCATTGCATTTTTCTTCCACCAAGAATATGGAAGTGTAAATGATCTACGGCTTGTCCCGCATCTGATCCATGGTTTGCAACAACTCTAAAACCACTTTCTATTATACCAGTTTTTTGCGCAATATTTTGAATGGTTTTTATGATCTTTGAAATGATTTGAGAGTGTTCCTTTTTAACCTGGGAGATAGAAGCTATATGTGTTTTGGGTATTACAAGAATATGAATTGGCGCTTGAGGATTTATATCGTTAAAGGCAAGAACATCTTCATTTTCAACTAAAATTTCAGCTGGAATTTGTTTGTTTATTATTTTACAAAAGAGACAATCATTCATTTTTTTACATCCTTATTTTCTTGTGTTGTTTCATATTCAAAGCAACACATTAACCGTCCGCATATTCCTGATGTTCTGGTCGGCGATATTTGAAATCCTTGTTCTTTAACGGCTTTTACTGTTATATGTTTTGGTTTTTGAAGCCAAGAGGCGCAACAGAGGGTTCTCCCGCATGGGCCAAGCCCCCCCATAAATTTTGCTTCGTCTCTGGGCGTTAAGGATCTCATGATAATTTCTGCTTTTAGGCTAGTTCCTAAATCTTTGCGATAAGATTTTAGGTCTGGAGTTTTTTTGTCTTTTGATACTTTATAGTAGATGCTAATTCTTTTTGAGTCGAATAAATGTTCAACCTCAATAATTTTTATAGGAAGTTCATATTCTGTAGCTTTTTGAGAAGCTAATTGATATGTTTTTGCTTCTTTATTAGAGAGAGAGTTAACTGTTTTTATATCTTCCGATGTTGCGTATCGGATAACTTTTTTAAGCTTGACATCAGATTCAGCATTTGGAAGATTTTTTGCAAAGGCTATTATTGTCCCAAATTCTTCTCCACGATCTGTTTTTATGATAACAGGGGCGCCTACTTTAATGTTTTCAGTATTATAGCCTTTGATAGGGCATATCCGGTTAAATTTTCTAAGTTTTATTGCTAGTTTTTGTTCCATAATTTTATGCAAAGAGCGTCAATTGCTAATTTATGGTTTGCATTGCGCTCCATTCCTTTTAAAGTTTCTAATATTATTTTTGCTTGTTTTACTTTATGGGCGGTTACATAAATTGAAAAAATTTCCTGAAGTATTTCTGCCGCTGTTTTTTTGTCCGCAAGCAGTTCGGATATTTCTATAAAATTAAAATTTTCACTTTCTATCCTACTTGCTATTTCTTTTGCTTGTGGCGTTGGGTCTGCAGGAAGTGTATCTTCGAAGATAATTCTTTGGCAACGGGATAAAATTGTTTTTGGCAAAATCCCTTCTCGATTGCTGATTAATATAAACACAACATTTTTTGCGGGTTCTTCCAAGATTTTTAAAAAGCTGTTTGCGGCTTCAGTTGTAATTTTGTCTGCTTCAGTAATAATTATAACCTGCCAATTTCCCTCGCTGGGCCCGTACTTAGTTAGATTTTTTATATTTCTTATTTGTTCTATTTTTATTGAGTTTCCGTCTTTTTCTATTATTATTACATCTGGATGTTTGTTCTTTTTAATTTTTTCGCAGTGAAGACAAAGATTGCAAGGTTTTATTTGATTTGAGCAATTTAGTTGCGATGCAAAATTTATCGCCATGTCAAACTTTGTTTGGTTGTCTCCCCCTGTAAATAAATAAGCGTTTGAAACTTTTCCATTTTTGATAATGCCGGACAATATTTTTTGTGTTCGAGATTCCATGATTTTTAAATTATAACATTTGTGAGTTAGTTTTTCAAAAATTAGATATGCAGGATAGTGTTTCGAGCGTTTTTCCATTTTAAAAAAATAAAAACATTAAAGGATTGAAGTTTAATTCTAGTGTAAAACAATTAACCCCGTTTATGATAATAGGGGTTAATTGTTTTGTAGCATATGACATAATGAATCTTTTTATAGACAAAAACCCACTTGACAAAAAATAAGATTATGGTATGCTTAAAAAGCAAAAGAGGAACGTTTCCTCTAAGTGGGATTCAGGAAGATAAAAACCCTAAGGAATACCCAAGAAAGGGAGTAGGGTTTTTTCGTCTTTTGTGAGTTTTAAATTTGATCTTTGACAACTAAGTAAGTAGAGTTTGGTGCGAGTGCAACCAAATTTTTTTGTTTTGTTTTTTTAGAGTCAACAAACTTTTACTGAGAGTTTGATCTTGGCTCAGGATGAACGCTGGCGGCGTGCTTAACACATGCAAGTTGAACGATCTCCCGGCTTGCCGGGGGAGAGTAGCGGACGGGTGAGTAACACGTAAGTAACCTACCCTCAAGACTGGAACAACCTGCCGAAAGGTGGGCTAATTCCAGATGTGGTTATGAAGACACATGTTTTTTTAACTAAATCCCGCAAGGGGCTTAAGGATGGGCTTGCGGCCTATCAGCTAGTTGGTGAGGTAAAGGCTTACCAAGGCTATGACGGGTAGCTGGTCTGAGAGGATGATCAGCCACAATGGAACTGAGATACGGTCCATACTCCTACGGGAGGCAGCAGTGAGGAATTTTCCGCAATGGGCGAAAGCCTGACGGAGCGACGCCGTGTGTGTGACGAAGTCTTTCGGGATGTAAAACACTGTCAGAGGGGACGATATTGACGGTACCCTCAGAGGAAGCCACGGCTAACTACGTGCCAGCAGCCGCGGTAATACGTAGGTGGCAAGCGTTATCCGGAATTATTGGGCGTAAAGCGCGCGTAGGTGGTTTTGTAAGTCAAATGTTAAAGGCTACGGCTCAACCGTTGTTTGCATTTGATACTGCATTACTAGAGAGAATCAAAGGGAAGCGGAACTTGCAGTGTAGCGGTGAAATGCGTAGATATTGCAAGGAACACCAGTGGCGAAGGCGGCTTCCTAGGGTTTTTCTGACACTGAGGCGCGAAAGCTAGGGGAGCAAACGGGATTAGATACCCCGGTAGTCCTAGCCCTAAACTATGTTCACTAGGTGTTCGAGGTATCGACCCCTTGAGTGCCGCAGCTAACGCGTTAAGTGAACCGCCTGGGAATTACGGCCGCAAGGCTAAAACTCAAAAGAATTGACGGGGGCCCGCACAAGCGGTGGAGCATGTGGTTTAATTCGATGCTACGCGAAGGACCTTACCTGGGTTTGACATCCCGCCAGTAGAAACCTGAAAGGGTAACGATTCCGATTTATCGGGAAAGCGGGACAGGTGCTGCATGGCTGTCGTCAGCTCGTGTCGTGAGATGTTGGGTTAAGTCCCGCAACGAGCGCAACCCCTATTGTTAGTTGATAACGTTAAGTCGATCACTCTAACGAAACTGCCTCGGATAACGAGGAGGAAGGTGGGGACGAGGTCAAGTCATCATGGCCCTTATGCCCAGGGCCACACACGTGCTACAATGCTATGTATAAAGAGAAGCAAATCCGCAAGGTGGAGCAAATCTCAAAAAGCATAGCTCAATTCGGATTGCAGGCTGCAACTCGTCTGCATGAAGCTGGAATCGCTAGTAAACGCAGATCAGACGCGCTGCGTTGAATACGTTCTCGGGCCTTGTACACACCGCCCGTCACACCATGGAAGTCAGAAACACCCAAAGTTTCGACTTGGTCGGAATTAAGGTGGTGCTGATGACTGGGGTGAAGTCGTAACAAGGTAGCCGTACCGGAAGGTGTGGCTGGATCACCTCCTTTCTAAGGAGAATTATGATAAGTTTGTCAAAATTTTTTGATTAAGCTTATTTACTCTAGGTCGGTTGTTATTTATTTATAGATAACAAATGGTTGTATTTGCCCAAACCTACTTATTTAGAACAATTGAGTTATTGATTTTAGTGATGTTTGATTATAATTATTAATAGTAATTAGGGTCTTGTTCAGCTAAAATTGGGCCAATAGCTCAGTTGGTTAGAGCGTACCCCTGATAAGGGTAAGGTCGGTGGTTCGACTCCACCTTGGCCCATTTGAGTAGTTAGTGTGAGTGTGAGTCTTTAGTAGTTAGCACAAGGTACATTTATATATTTACTAAAGATTAAAGACACACTCAAGCTCACACTTTGGTGGGGCCGTAGCTCAGCTGGGAGAGCGCCTGGTTTGCATCCAGGAGGCCAGGAGTTCAATCCTCCTCGGCTCCATTTGAGTAGTTAGTGTGAGTGTGGGTAATTAGTAGTTAGAGTATTATATATTAAATTTTCATACTAAATACTAAAGATTCACACTCAAACTTACACTTGATAGCCATCATGGCATAGCTCTTTGATAATTGAATATAAGATGTAGATAGAGAACACAGGTAATGAAATGATACGAGAATTTATTCTTGTCCGAACATAATTAAGGGCTCATGGAGGATACCTAGGCACTGCAAGGCGATGAAGGACGTGACTGGCTGCGATAAGCCTCGGGGAGCTGTCAAAGTAGCTTTGATCCGGGGATTTCCGAATGGGGAAACCTACTAAGAGTAATGTCTTAGTATCCCGACTTTACGTCGGGAAGCGATACCAGGAGAACTGAAACATCTAAGTAACTTGAGGAAAATAAATCAATTGAGATTTCGGTAGTAGCGGCGAGCGAAACCGAAAGAGCCTAAACCTTCTCGATTTATCGGGGAGGGGTTGCGGGACCACGATATGATATCTTGAAACCTAATTAAATCTTGCTGGAAAGCGGAACCATAGAAGGTGATAGTCCTGTAAATGAAAGGTTTAAAGAGTCTAGTGGTATCCCAAGTACTTCGGGACACGTGAAATCCCGAGGGAATCAGGGTGGACCATCATCCAAGGCTAAATACTATGCAGTGACCGATAGCGAACTAGTACCGTGAGGGAAAGGTTAAAAGAACCCAGGAATGGGAGTGAAATAGAACTTGAAACCATGTGCCTACAAGCAGTTAGAGTCCCGGCTTTATGTCGGGATGATAGCATGCCTATTGAAGAATGAGCCGGCGACTTACAGTTGCAAGCAAGCTTTAGGGTTTTTAGCCCGAGGCGTAGCGAAAGCGAGTCTGAAAGGGCGATTTAGTTTGCAGTTGTAGACCCGAAACCGAAGCGATCTATCCTTGAGCAGGGTGAACCACGAGTAAAATCGTGGGGAGGCCCGAACGGGTTGATGTTGAAAAATCTTCCGATGACTTGAGGATAGTAGTGAAAAGCTAATCGAGCTCGGAGATATCTGGTTCTCCCCGAAATGGTTTTAGGGCCAGCCTTAAGTTTATCTTTATGGGGGTAGAGTACAGTTTGAACTAGGGCCTCGAAAGGGGTTCCAACTTCTTGCTAACTCCGAATACTATAAAGTCATTGCTTAGGAGTGAGAGTGCGAGGGATAAGCTTCGTGCTCAAAAGGGAAACAGCCCAGACCGTCAGCTAAGGTCCCGAAGTTTAAACTAAGTGGTTAAGGAAGTGAGATTCCAAAAACAGCCAGGAGGTTGGCTTAGAAGCAGCCATCCTTTAAAGAGTGCGTAACAGCTCACTGATCGAGGAATTTTGCGCCGAAAATACACGGGGCTCAAGTTTAACACCGAAGCTACGGATTGTTCTCTCGGTTTACCGAGGGAATTGTGGTAGGGGAGCGTTCTGTTGTAGGTTGAAGTTCAGACGTGAGTCTGGATGAACGAAACAGAAGTGAGAATGTCGGCATAAGTAACGAAAAGACGGGTGGAAATCCCGTCCGCTGGAAGTCCAAGGTTTCCTGGGGAAGGCTCGTCCTCCCAGGGTTAGTCGATATCTAAGCTGAGGCCGAGAGGCGTAAGCGATGGCAATACGGTTAATATTCCGTAACCGCCTGCAGCGTTAATGTTTTAGGGGACGCAGGAGAATAGGTCAGCCACTTAGTGGATTGTGGTTTTTGTCCTGAAGTAATTTGGGATGAATCGATCCTGAGCGCAAGCAAGGGAGAAGTGATTGACTTCACACTGACGAGAAAAGCCTAATTCATTGTTGCAGACGATCGTACTACAAACCGACACAGGTGGACAGGCTGAATAAGCCAAAGCGCGCGAGATAACTCTCTCTAAGGAACTCGGCAAAATGACCCCGTAACTTAGGAAGAAGGGGTTCCCAACTTTACGTTGGGACGCAGATTCTAGACTCCTGCAACTGTTTATCAAAAACACAGGTCTCTGCAAACCCGCAAGGGGATGTATAGGGGCTGATGCCTGCCCAGTGCTGGAACGTTAAGGGGCGTGTTGAGATTATATCAAGATACAAACCGAAGCGCCAGTGAACGGCGGCCGTAACTATAACGGTCCTAAGGTAGCGAAATTCCTTGTCAGGTAAGTTCTGACCCGCACGAAAGGCATAATGACAGGAGTGCTGTCTCGGAGAGAGACTCGGTGAAATTGGTATGGCTGTGAAGACACGGCCTACCTGCATCAGGACAGAAAGACCCCGTGGAGCTTTACTGTATCTTAGCTTTGGATTTCGATGCAGCTTGCCTAGTATAGGTGGGAGGCTATGAAACCTCGACTTAGGTCGGGGTGGAGCCAACAGTGGAATACCACCCTAGTAGCGTTGGAGTTCTAACCTGATTTGTGAAAAATTAGGGACAGAGTTAGGTGGGCAGTTTGACTGGGGCGGTCGCCTCCTAAAGAGTAACGGAGGCGTTCAAAGGTTCCCTCAGCACGGTTGGAAATCGTGCGTCGAGTGCAAAAGCATAAGGGAGCTTGACTGTGAGACGTACATGTCGAACAGGGACGAAAGTCGGATTTAGTGATCCGGTGGCACTGAATGGAATGGCCATCGCTCAACGGATAAAAGTTACCCCGGGGATAACAGGCTGATCGCATCCAAGAGTTCATATCGACGATGCGGTTTGGCACCTCGATGTCGGCTCGTCGCATCCTGGAGCTGGAGCAGGTTCCAAGGGTTGGGCTGTTCGCCCATTA
>MEUA01000008.1 GCA_001771505.1 candidate division WOR-1 bacterium RIFOXYB2_FULL_36_35 | reverse complement strand
AAAGCATTATGTGGTGGGTTGCATTTGCCCTTCTTTTTCCTTCGGCAACGGCAGTTTACTTTTTTGGTATTTCGGCTCTCATCCTTATTATATTTACCACTTTAATAGCGGTTATTTCTGAAGTTTTTTTTCAATTTGTTTCAAAAAGGCCTATTACAGTTCCGGATGGAAGCGCTGTTGTTACAGGCCTTCTCTTAGCGTTAATACTTCCATCAGGATTGCCATTATGGATAGCCGCGATTGGATCTTTTTTTGCTATTGTTATAGCAAAAGGTCTTTTTGGAGGACTTGGGTTTAACATCTTTAATCCTGCCCTTGCTGCCAGGGCTTTTTTGGTTGCTTCTTGGCCTGTTGCCATGACAATGTGGCTCAAACCTTTTTCTGCCATAACGGGGCCTACTCCTTTGTATCTTTCAAAAATAGGGGAAGCTGTTCCGGGATATCTTGATCTCTTTTTGGGAAATCGCGGAGGGTGTCTTGGAGAGACCTCTGTTTTAGCGATTTTAATAGGATCGGGAATCCTTTTTTATAAAAAAATTATTGATTGGCCGGCGCCTGTCGCTTATATCGGAACAGTTTTTATCCTCTCTTTTCTGTTGGGAAAAGATCCTGTTTTTCATATTATGGCAGGGGGGCTTATGCTTGGAGCCTTTTTTATGGCGACCGATTATGTTACAACTCCTGTTACAACGAAAGGGAGATTTATTTTTGGTTTGGGTTGCGGCATAATGACAGTTCTTATAAGGTTTTACGGCGGGTTTCCAGAAGGGGTAAATTATTCAATATTGCTTATGAATATTTTAACGCCGGTGATAGACAAATATGCGAGACCGAGATTATTTGGAGCCCTCACCCGATCACGGGTGATTTGAGGGTTGACAGGCATTAACCCTCTCCCAGAGGGAGAGGGAAATATAAAAATGATTAAATAATTTATCAGATAAAGAGAGGTTGTATTAGGGTTTATGGGTAAAATTTTAAAGCTAGGGTTTGTACTTATGATTTTTTGCATCGTTTCAGCAGGTGCTTTGGCTTATGTTTATATTTTCACACAGCCTAAAATCGAGTTAAACGGAAAAAAAGCTTTTGAGAATTCTTTAACTTCCGTGTTGCCTGATGCTAAATCTTTTAATGTTATTAAAATTGGAAGCAAAGAGGCGTATCAAGGCCTTTCAGGAAAAGATATTGTTGGAACTGTTTTTTTTGCATCCCCTCGAGGGTACAGTAGCAATATAAATATGCTTGTCGGTATTGATTCAAATGCTAAAGTCAGCGGCATTAAAATTGTAAGCCAAAATGAAACGCCCGGACTCGGAACAAATACTACAAAAAAATCTTTTTTGGATCAATTTTTGGGAAAGATGGCAGGAGATCAAATAGAAGCAAAAAAAGATATCGATGCGATTACCGGAGCCACAATATCAAGCAGGGCTGTTTGCCGTGGAGTTCGTGAAGCACTAAATGATTTTGAAAAAAATAAAAAGGTGAAACAATGACGCTTTGGAAAGACTTTAATCAAGGTTTAATTAAAGAAAATCCTGTTTTGCGGCTGATGATAGGGCTTTGTCCCACGCTTGCCGTGTCAAATACGGTAATAAACGCTTTGGGGATGAGCGCGGCGACCGCATTTGTCATCATATGTTCAAATATTGTGGTTGCCCTTTTACGTAAAATTGTTCCTGATGAAATACGAATACCGATTTTCATTATAATAATTTCAACTTTTGTTACCATAGCAGATTATATAATGCAGGCTTTTACTCCCGATCTTCACCATGCTCTTGGTGTTTTTATTCCGCTTATTGTCGTGAATTGCATCATTTTGGGGCGCGCCGAAGCTTTTGCCTACAAAAATCCCGTTTTAAATTCCGCACTTGATGGCATTGGAATGAGCCTGGGATTTGCGCTTGCTTTGGGAAGTATTGCTGTTGTGAGGGAATTTCTGGGGGCAGGCTCAATTTTAGGCGTAACGCTTTATAATCCAGCGTTCGCGGCCACCATAATGGTTTTGCCTCCTGGCGCTTTTATAACAATCGGGTTTTTGATGGCATTTTTAAATAAAATGGAAAAGAAGGTGCAATGAAAAAAGGTTTCAAGGTTTCGAGGGATCAAGGTTTCTAGTTGAAGAGGAGCTTTATTTATGGAATTGTTCGGTATATTTTTTGCGGCATTTTTAATCAATAATATATTGCTTATAAGGTTTATAGCATTGTGTTCCTTTTTTGGAGTTTCGACAAAAATCGATACATCAATCGGCATGAGTTTTGCCGTTGTTTTTGTAATGACTATCTCTTCTGCGATTTCATGGGTTATTTATCATTTTGTCCTGACCCCTTTTCATCTTGAGTTTTTAAGGACAGCGACCTTTATATTGACAATTGCTTCTCTTGTCCAGCTTGAAGAATTGTATCTAAAAAAAGTTATTCCAAACCTTTATCGCGCAATGGGGATTTATCTTCCTCTTATTACAACAAACTGCGCTATATTGGCAGTGGCTTTTTTGGCTATTGATTATAGGTTTAATTTTGTGCAGGGGATGGTTTATTCTTTGGGGGTATCGGCGGGATATTCTTTGGCAATTATACTTTTTGCTTATATTAGAGACAGGATGGTTCTGGCAAAAATTCCAAAATGGTTTCAAGGTTATCCGATTGCTTTTATAACAGCGGCGCTTATGTCGCTTGCCTTTTTGGGATTTACGGGGCTTTTTGGGTTATAAATTATGTTAATAATACTTGCAACATTAATACTTGGAATACTGGGTTTTGTCTTTGCGGCATTGCTTGGCCTTGCTGCGCAAAAATTTCATGTAGAAGAAGACTTAAGAGTTAGCACAATAATGGCAATCCTTCCGGGAGCCAACTGCGGAGCTTGCGGAAGCGCCGGTTGCCATGATTTTGCGGAAAAGCTTATCAAGGGCGAAGTTGCCGTTAGCGGGTGTACTGTGGGAGGGCATGAAGTGGCGCAAAAAATAGCGCATATTATGGGGGTTGAGGGGGAAGATATCCACAAAAAAATTGCAACGATTCATTGCGGAGCAAAAAGTTCCCAAAGAAAAAAGAAAGCGGAATATTTTGGAGTTAAAACCTGTTCTGCCTCCAACATAGTTGATGGTGGCGGATTATTCTGCCGTTATGGTTGTTTGGGATATGGTGATTGTTTTTGTGTATGTCCTTTTGATGCTATAGCAATGAAAGACGGCCTACCTGTAGTTGATCCTGAAAAATGTACAGCTTGTGGAAAGTGTGTTAGTGCGTGCCCAAGAAGCATTATTTCTTTAAGGCTTTATGCTGCAAAAGTTTATGTAGCTTGTTCTTCGCATGATAAGGGAGCCGATGTCAGGAAAATTTGTCCTGTGGGCTGCATAGCCTGCAAGATTTGCGAAAAGCAAGTCCCCGAAGTTTTTAAAGTTGAAGACAATCTTGCCATGATGGATTATTCAAAATTAGACATATCTTGTGATATCGCGATTGAGAAATGCCCCACTAAATGTATTGTGAAAAGTTAGGGTTGTTTTTTTAAAAAATATGTATATAATTTGTTTAGAACTCAGTAATGTTCGTGTGCCGGTGCATGTTTAATCTTGTGTGTTTATGAATAAATATAAATTTATAATTCTTTTATTTTTTTTTGCAGGGGTATTACTTATCTCTTCTTTTGCATTTGCGGCAACAAGCAGCAGTTATGATGTGCCGACTGAAAATGTTTTTATTGGCGGCGGAGATTCGACATCAGGCAGCTATTCGCTTTTAAATTCATTTGGATTGTCATCTCAAATAAGCACGGAAAGCTCAACATATTTATTAAACACGGGTTTTGTATACGCAAACGCTACATCTCTTGCGGTGCTTATAACCTCAGTTACGCCAAGTTCAGGGTATAATACAGGCCCCATAAACATAAGAGATATAACAGGGGCGGGATTTGATACTGGCTCAACAGTTAAGCTTTCTTTAAACGGAGAGACAATAGAGGCGACAAATGTTAGCGCTGAAAGTTCTTCAAAGATAACCTGCACCTTTGATTTGACAGGGAAAACAACGGGAACATGGAACCTGATAGTTGAAAATTCTTTAGGCCAAACAGGTACACTCCCGAGCGCGTTTGAAATAAAGACATGGGCGACACTATCTCAAGGGGTAAACTATCCAAATCCATTTAACCCGGAGAGAGAGAGTACGACGATTGTATACAAACTTTCGCAAGATACTGCGACCTCTCTTTTGATATTTAATATATCTTATGAACTTGTGTACAGGCAAGATTTCGGGGCGGGAGTAAACGGAGGAAAAGCAGGCGATAATAGTGTGATATGGAGAGGGATTAACGCGTTTGAAGAGATGTCCGCGAACGGAGTCTATTTCTTGAGAGTTATAAACAGGAATAGCGGAGCTGTTTTGGTAAAAGGAAAGATTGCGGTATCGAGGTAACCAATGATAAAAGATAGAAAAATAAAAAGAGAAAGAAATAAGAGGAATATACACATCGAAGTAAAAAGAATTCTTTTATCTTTATTTATTGCGCTTGTTTTTTTGAGTGTAAAATCTCTTGCTGATATTGCTCCTACGGAAGATCTAATGAAGATAGGGAGTGGGGCGCGCCCTATGGGGATGGGGAAAGCTTTTGTCGCAGTATCAAATGATGGGAATTCACCTTTTATAAATCCGGCAGGCTTATCGGAATTAAAAAAATGGCAGATTACAAGTATGTATGTAAATTTGCTTGAAGGAGATTTACCATATACCCTTTTGAGTGGAACGATGCCATTTAGGGGAGGAAATGTTGGCATAGGGCTTATTTATACGGGAGTATCAAATATTCCGTCTCCTACATCAGAAGGAATAGCATACTTTGATTATTATGACAGGTTAATGTTTCTCTCTTATGGGGTGGAAGCGGGAGTTATAAAGAATTTATCTTGGGGTACGAATTTTAAAATTTATAATAAAGGATTTAGCGGATCAGAAACAAATGCTGGCTCGGGCATAGATTTGGATTTTGGGATAAAGTATAAATTGAAAGAGTGGCTTAGTGTAGGCGCAAACCTGCAAAATCTTCTTCCAACCAGGCTGGTATGGAAGACAGGGGCGCAAGATTCCATGCCACTTGTCGCAAAATTTGGAGTCGCGGCAAGGTTTTTAAATAATAAACTTTCACTTTCAACGGATATTGATTTTTCTCCCACAAGAAGAATTCCTTCACCCTTCCATTTTGGAGTTGAATATATATTAAATAATTATTTTACGCTAAGAGGAGGCGTAGATCAGACAATAAGCGGTAGCAGTTATCTTGCGAATAATCCTACATTGGGTTTGACATTAAATCTTGTAAATTTCAACTTTGATTATGCTTATCATCCATACGTTGATATCTCAAGCGGGATATCGCACTATTTTTCTTTTGGCTACTCTCCTGTAAAGGAAGAAAAACCTGTTCCCAAACCGGTAAGAGTAAAAGTAAATATGAAAACGTTTAGTGATGTTCCGATCGGTTATTGGGCGAAGAATGAAATAGAGGAGTTAGCCACACTTGGAATAATAACAGGGTATCCGGACGGGACATTTAAGCCTGAGGGGACAATAACAAGGGCGGAGCTTACAACAATGCTCTTAAAGACACGGGGAATTGAAAAAATAGTTGAAAAACCGACATACACAGATGTCGAAGTTGAACATTGGGCGTCAAAATATATAGAGGGGGCGACCGAAGCAAAAATAGTTACAGGTTATCCTGATGGGACATTTATGCCAAAGAGCAATATAAGCCGAGCAGAGGGAGTAATAATAATAACAAGATTTGCGAATCTCCCATTGGATAAAGTAAGTTTAGTAAGTATGGAGAGTAGTTCTTTTTATAATGATTTAAGTGATACCCACTGGGCTTATGATTATATAGTGGCTGCGCAAAAAGCGGGATACTTGGGTTTTGTAGAACACAATAAAATAGAAAATAATTTTGAACCGAATAAAGAATTGACGAGAGCTGAAAGTGCGTGGATTATATCAAGGATTAAGGAGATAAAGGATAGAATCGATATATTATTGAATGGTAAATAAATTTTTGTGGGGGAAATTGAAATATATATGAAGGAAAAACTGAAAAAAGAACATTTTGAAATATTGTTGGAAGAAATGAAAGGCGATATAAAATTAGTATTGGAAGGGCATTCTGTTTTAGATAAAAAAATTAGTGATGTAAAAGAAATGATAAAGGCTGTTGATACTAAAGTTGAAGATACAAGAATGGTTGTAAAAGAAATAAATCGTGAATTAAAGGCTCATGTTCGTATGCCGGCTCATGTTTAGAAATAAAATTAGGAGGGCTTGATTAATGAAAAAGTTTTATTTTAGTATGTTATTTCTATTGTTTATGGTTTCAGTTGTTTTTTCTTCGGTTCCGACAAAAATCAGTTACCAGGGGATATTAAAAAACAGTTCAGGGTCAGCATTGACAGGTTCATATAATATGCGATTTTCAATAACGTCAGATAGCGCCGGAAACTCTGTTGTCTGGGGACCTGAAAGCCATGATTCAGTATCTGTTGCCAGCGGTATTTTTTCAGTAATGTTGGGAGAGACGACTGCATTAACTCCGTCAGTGTTTTCAAATGATACGAGATATATAAAGGTAGAGGTTGCAACTCCGTCAGATTCAACAAACTATGAGACAATGTCTCCTTTAACGCAGGTATTAAGCGTAGGATATGCGCTTCGAGCGGCAACAGCGGAAAGTGTAGTAGATGGATCAATACTTGAAGCGAGTATAGCAGACGGATCAGTTTCAAATGCGAAGATATCAGACGGAACAATAACAAATACCAAGGCCGCAAGCGGTAATTTTGTGAAACAGATAGTAGCTGGGAATAATATAAGTATATCTTCAACAGAAGCAAACGGAACAGGGATA
This sequence comes from candidate division WOR-1 bacterium RIFOXYB2_FULL_36_35, assembly GCA_001771505.1. Lineage (NCBI taxonomy): Bacteria > Bacillati > candidate division WOR-1 bacterium RIFOXYB2_FULL_36_35. The sequence goes on along the minus strand of MEUA01000008.1, from coordinate 8,746 downwards.
ATAACAATAACAGCAGAAGTAAACAGCGGAACATTAACAAGGGTAAACAGTGGTGCGGGATTAACCGGCGGGCCAGTTACAAGTTCAGGGACGTTGGAGGTTAAGTACGATAATTCAACAATAGATTTGGATGGTACAGGGTCGTTGGAAGTAAAAGCTTTGGGGATAACGAGAGCCAAAGTTGCGAATGATAATTTTGTGAAACAGATAGTAGCTGGGAATAATATAAGTATATCTTCAACAGAAGCAGACGGAACAGGGATAATAACAATAACAGCAGAAGTAAACAGCGGGACGTTAACAAGGGTAAACAGTGGTGCGGGATTAACCGGTGGGCCAGTTACAAGCTCAGGGACGTTGGAGGTTAAGTACGATAATTCTACAATAGATTTGGATGGGACAGGGTCATTGGAAGTAAAAGCTTTGGGGATAACGAGAGCGAAAGTTGCGAATGATAATTTTGTGAAACAGATAGTAGCTGGGAATAATATAAGTATATCTTCAACAGAAGCAGACGGAACAGGGATAATAACAATAAGTGCGGAATCAACTGGCGGTACTGTTACATCAGTTAGCAGTGGAGCAGGTTTATTTGGTGGTCCTGTAACAGGAGTGGGGACATTGGAAGTAAGGTACGATAATTCTACGATAGATTTGGATGTATCAGGATCATTGGAAGTAAAAAATTCCGGTATAGCAACAGACAAAATAGCCAACTTGGCAGTTACGGCGCCAAAAATAGCTGCAGGGAATCCGATTGGAGGATATTATTTGCGGTATACTGGGACGACTCTTCAATGGGCTACTATTGAGAGTGTGACTGGAAGTTTTGAGGTTGATTATCAAACTATCGGTTTTACAGGTGAAAATTCTTTGGAGGTTATAAATTTAGGAATATCAGCGGGAAAGATTGCAAACAGCGCAGTTACTTCTGACAAAATAGATAATCTTGCTGTGATAAATGCCAAAATAGCAAACGGAACAATTGATTTAACAAGCAAAGCTACATATGTTCCTGTGAATAAAACTGGAGATACTATGACAGGGCATCTAACATTAGAATCGGGCGCGAAGTATTATGGCGATGGGTCGACTATGAGTAATATTGTGACGGGACTCTCTTCGAGTGGAAGTACGGCGATTACGGGTCGCATTTATTTAACTTCAGGGAATAATATTACTTTAACGCAGAGCGGGCAGACAATAGAGGTCTCATCCTCATCACCTAGTGGAACTCTTACAGGGAGCGGGACAACAAATTATGTTTCAAAGTTTACTGGAGCTAGTGCATTAGGAACTTCGACGATTTATGATAATGGAACAAATATTGGAATAGGAACAGCTGAGCCAGTAGCCTCGTTTGAAGTTGCAGGCGGAATATTGTCGCAGGGGACAAAAGGGGATACTCCTGTGACCGGAGCCGGGACAAGGCTTATGTGGATACCGGCAAAGGGGGCGTTTAGGTCGGGAACCGTTGATGGAGCTCAATGGGATACAATAGGAACTAATTCATTTGCAGTAGGAAATAATACAACAGCGAGCGGAAATTATTCCACAGCAATGGGATTTTATTCAATAGCAAGCGGGACTTATTCTACAGCAATGGGGTATGGCGCAACGGCGGGAGGGCTTGCTTCTGTAGCAATAGGAATTGGCACAACAACAAGCGGAAACTTTTCTACGGCGATGGGATATAATACAACGGCAATTGGAATATCTTCAGTTGCTGCAGGACAGTTTTTAACGGCAGAAGCAGATAATACGATAGTTTTAGGAAAGGGATTTGACAACACCAGCCGTCTAAACAATAACAAGGCCAATTCATTAATGGTGGGATTTGGAGGGACAAGCCCAATACTTTATGCAAGCGGAGAGGCTGTAAATGGAATGGTGGGAATAGGAACAACAGAACCGACCTCTAAATTGACGGTTGCAGGGACAGTTGAAATGATATTAGGCTCAAATGGAACTCTTAAATTTGCAGATGGGACAAATCAGACGACAGCATACACCGGCAATTCGAATGCGGGTGGATGGATAAAGAGTGGGAGTACGATTACGTCGGAGGCGGGAATAAATAAATTTGGAATAGGAGGGAGTACAACTGCTTCAGGATCCTATTCCATCTCAATGGGATTTAATACAACAGCAAGTAATTCCTATTCTACAGCAATGGGTTATGGTACAACGGCAAATGGATATTCTTCTACCTCAATGGGCTATACTACAATAGCAGGGGGACATTCTTCTACCTCAATGGGATTTAATACAACAGCAGGAGGAATCTCTTCTGTTGCGGCAGGACAATGGCTGACAACAGAAGCGGATAATACAATAGTTTTAGGGAAGGGAAGTAGCAATTCGAGTCGCCTAAATAACAACAAAGCCAATTCATTAATGGTAGGATTTGGAGGAACAAGTCCTATCCTATACGTAAGCGGTGAGGCTGTAAGTGGAAGAGTGGGAATAGGAACAACAGAACCTACAGCAAAATTGACAGTTGTGTCTGATGATGGTGGAGCTGCAGCTATTGGGTCTAGTGACAATACAGCAACTGGAGATTATTCAGTAGCAATGGGAGCTGATTCAACAGCAATAGGAAGAGCTTCCATGGCAATTGGGATGGAGACAATAGCAGGGGGACGACATTCTATGGCAATGGGGGACGTTGTGACCGCAATGGGAAATGCTTCAATTGCAGCAGGAAAATATTTAACAACGGAAGCTAATAATTCGATTGTATTAGGAAGGGGAATAGAGACTGAGAATCGTTTAAACAATAACATTGCCGATTCCCTAATGGTCGGCTTTGGCGGTACAAGCCCGATATTATTTGTAACAGGGTCAGCTGAGAGTGGCTCAGTTGGAATAGGAACAACAGAACCTACAGCAAAATTGACAGTTGTGACTGCTTCTGGTGGAGCTGCAACTATTGGGTCTAGTGACAATACAGCAACTGGGGATTATTCAGTAGCAATGGGGAATGGTACAGCAGCAACTGGGGATTATTCAGTAGCAATGGGGAATGGTACAATAGCAAGTGGAAATACTTCTACAGCAGTAGGGCAATATGCTTGGGCTAGTGGTGCTCAATCTTTTGCAGCTGGATTTAGAGCTTCAGCTTTTGGAATACGAGCTATTGCAATGGGAGAATATTTAACGACAGAAGCAAATAACACAATAGTTTTAGGGAAGGGCATTGATAGTTCGAATCGCTTAAACAACAACATAGCTAATTCTCTTATAGTCGGCTTTGGCGGTACAAGCCCAATATTGTATGTAACAGGGTCAGCTGAGAGTGGCTCTGTTGGGATTGGAACGACAACTCCAACAGCAAAATTGACAGTTGTGACTGGCGCTGATGAAGGGGGATCTGCAACTATTGGGTCTAGTGGTAATACAGCAACTGGAGATTATTCAGTAGCAATAGGGCATAGCGTGACTGCAAGTGGAGATAATTCAGTAGCAATGGGAGTTGGTTCAACAGCAATAGGTTATGCCTCAAGAGCGATGGGGGATACTGCCCGCGCAAGCGGGAATTATTCCACAGCAATGGGAGGTACTACAACGGCTAATAATGACTATTCTGTAGCAGTTGGTAGATGGTTAACAACAGAAGCGGATAATACAATAGTTTTAGGAAAGGGAAGTAGTGCTTCAAGCTGCCTAAACAACACCACAGCTAATTCCCTTATAGTTGGCTTTGGCGGTACAAGCCCGATATTATTTGTAAGCGGCGAGGCTACTAATGGACATGTTGGGATTGGAACGACAACTGTTGCATCAGATCGTAAGTTTTATGTGTCTGGAAGTTCGGGAGGGACAAGCGCGTGGAATAATGATTCAGACGCAAGGTTAAAAAAGAATGTTGCAACAATCGATAATGCTCTACACAAAGTTAAAGGGTTGAGAGGGGTAACATTTGAATGGAAAGATCCAAAAAACCATGAGCAAGGAAAAAGAATGGGCTTTATAGCGCAGGAAGCTATTAAAGAGATTCCTGAAGTTGTAGGCACAGGAGAGACCTATTCAATGCAGTATGCTCCAATAACAGCCCTTTTGGTAGAGGCTATTAAAGAACAACAAAAAATTATACAAAAACAGGAAGAGAGAATAAAAGCATTGGAAGAAAAAATCGGGAATAAATAGATAAATTTTTCTTTTAAAAGCTCCACTTATTTGTTACAATGAAATTTGTCATTAACTCCGATTATCATAATCGGGGTTAACTTAGCATCCTAAGTGTCTAGGTTAATATCATTTAGTTCTACTTCCAGGAGGTTGTTTGAATGACAGATATTTTAAATAAAAAATATGTCAAGTTTAACGGAAAAATATTGATCATTGGTTGTGGTTCTGTTTCGCAGTGCGCAATTCCTCTTGTTTTACGGCACATTGATGTTGATCCCAAAAGTGTGACTATTATGGATTTTGTTGATAATTCTCATAGAGTGAAAAGCAGCATTGAAAAAGGGGTTAAATATGTTAGCCATAAAATCACACAAGAAAACTATAAACAGCTTTTAATAAGCTTTGTCGGTCAGGGAGATTTGATTATTGATCTTGCCTGGAATATAGAATGTATGGCAATGCTTGATTTTTGCCGTGAAAATAATATTCTTTACGTTAACACATCTGTTGAAGAATGGGATCCGTATAAAGATGGCCGCCGCAATGATCCTACAAAATATACTCTTTATGCGAGACATATGGATTTGAGAAAAAAAATAAAAAGTTGGGGAGAAAATAACGGGGCAACCGCAATTGTTGATCATGGAGCAAATCCCGGACTTGTCTCTCATTTTACGAAAAGGGGACTTCTTGAAATCGCGCAAAAAATAATTGATGAAAAGCCAAAAGATAAACGTGTTGATCATCTGAAGACTTATATAAAAGATAAAAATTTCGCAAAACTTGGACAGGTTACAGGAACAAAAGTTATCCATATATCAGAGCGTGATACTCAAATTACAGATATGCCGAAACGTGTTAATGAATTTGTAAATACTTGGAGCATTGAAGGGTTTTTTGAAGAGGGGATTGCTCCCGCGGAATTGGGGTGGGGTACACACGAGAGATATGTACCAAGGGATGCCTTTTTTCATAAAGAGGGACCTCAAAACCAGATATGCCTCTCAACTCTTGGGATGAGGACGTGGGTCAGGTCATGGGTCCCTTGCGGTGAGATTACAGGTATGGTTATCCGCCATGGAGAGGCGTTTAGTATTTCTGATAAGTTGACTGTCAGGGAAGATGGGGAGGTGGTTTATCGTCCTACCGTTCATTATGCTTATTGTCCAAGCGATGTTGCAATAAATTCGCTTCATGAGCTTGAAATGAGGCAATTTCATCTTCAAAAAAATCAGAGAATTATGAATGATGAAATCATTGACGGGGAAGACCAGCTTGGGGTACTTCTTATGGGGCATGATTTTAATTCTTGGTGGACTGGTAGTATTTTGGATATTCATACTGCAAGGAGACTGGTAAAAGGTCAGCAGGCTACGACTCTTCAGGTTGCAATATCTGTCGTTGCGGCGTCTATATGGATGATCAAAAACCCGAAAAGAGGATTTTTAATGCCGGATGATATAGATCATGAGTTAATTCTTGAAATATCAATGCCTTATATATCTCCTTTTTATTCAGAAGCCGTGGATTGGACTCCTCTTAAAAATTTGAACACAAAATTTACCACTTTTGATTTTCAAGTACCTGAAGAGGAAGATACCTGGCAGTTTTTGACTTTCTTAGTGAATCCCACCCATAAAATAGGAGCAAAACGGATTGACCAAAAGTAGTACTAAAAAAAGAAAGTTTTCTCTTGAGAAGAAAATAAGAACATTAGTTAAAGAACATGGGTCTCCTTTAATGCTAATAAGCAAAGATATTTTGGTCAACCAGTACAACCTCTTTAGGCGTTATCTTTCAAATGTAGATCCGTATTATGCGATAAAAGCAAACCCCCATCCTTCTATTATTAAAACTTTTGCTAAACTTGGCTGTGGCTTTGATGTCGCAAGCGCCAATGAAATGAAGCAGGTTTTAAAGCTTGGGGCAAATCCTGATAAGATAATTTTTGCAAATACAATTAAATCTATTGAAGACATAAAAAGATCTATTGAGTATGGAGTTACTCTTATGACCTTTGATAATGAAGCTGAAGTTTATAAAATAGCAAAGTATGCTCAAGGGGCAAAGGTTTTAATTAGAATTAAAGTCCCAAACGTTGGCAGCGCGGTTGAACTCTCTTTGAAATTTGGAGCTGACCCTGCTCAAGCTATTTTCCTTTTGAGTAAAGCGAAATCTTTGGGGCTTCAACCTGTTGGAGTTTGCTTTCATGTCGGATCTCAATGTTTAAATGTTGAAAATTACATTCAAGCTCTACAGATTTCTTCCATGATTTTTAGTGAAAGCAAAAAATTGGGATTGGATCTTAATCTGTTGGATATTGGAGGAGGGTTTCCTATCAGGCATTTTGATAGGGATGAACATGTTACTTTAAAGCAGATGGCAAGACACATTAGAAGGAAATTAAAAAGATTATTTCCAAAAGATACAAAATTTATAGCGGAACCCGGCAGGTTTTTTGCGGGGCCCGCAGGGACGCTTGTAACCCAGGTTGTTGGAAGAAGTTATAGAAATGACAGAAATTATTATTATTTAAATGACGGGGTTTATGCTGATTTTTCCGGAATTGTATTTGATCATTGCAAATATGAATTTAAAACTTTAAGAAGAGGGCAAAAGTTTTTGAGCGCCCTTGCGGGGCCTACATGTGATTCTTTTGATACTATTTCTTTGAGTGAAGATTTACCGGAACTTGAGGTCGGCAATATTGTTTATGTAAGGAATATTGGAGCGTATTCATCTGCGAGCGCTGTCCCTAACTTTAATGGATTTCCGCCAGCCAAGATTTTGATGGTTTAGTAATTATGTCAACCCCGATTATTCATACCTGCTTGAATCCCAATTATCCTAATCGGGGTGAGTAATCGGGGTTAAATCTTTTAGCTCTTTTAAGAGAGTAATCCATCGAGAAGGATCAAGCCTTCTTAGCTTTTCTGTTAAGGCTTCTTGCAAAATTGCTTTTCCTATGGGATATAAGTCTTCGTGTATTTCTGAAATTTGAGAATTACTTAACATGTTTAATGCCCTTGGCAGGTCTCCTCTAAAATACAAAGACCAAAAAAGTATTATAAGCGCGGATCTATTTGTTCCGATAAATCTTTCAGTAAAAGCCTCTTCAATCCGGTTTTCAATGAATTGTTTGGCATATTGTTTGGGATCCAATGCTTGAAGGAATGTTTTTAAATATCCAAGTTGATGACTCTCTCTAAAATGATTAACTATTGCTATTCTGTTTTGAGGGGAAGCGTATCTTGCTATAGGATGAAGATTGTTTGCAAGAAAAAGATCTATTCTTGTGGAAGTTTTATTGAAAAAAATATGTTGATGCGTTTTTGTGTAATGAATTAAAGCGTCGGTGAATAATTGTAAATAACGTTGAATATCCAGATTGTAAATAAAGGCGGAGAGAGCATTTCCATTTGATTTTAAATGTAAATAATATCCCAGCAATGTTTCCGTGGCTTCAAAGTCGTTTTTTATCTCTATTGTTTGAATAGGGATGGGTGGCATTGTTAATTGAGGCAAGGCTGTTTGAGCTTTTAATGATTTTTTTAAGCGAGAAGAATGTTTTTTTAAGTTAAAACCTCTAAATCCTTTTGCTCCACAAAAAGAAAACGATGTTGAAGCTCTTTGTTTCTTATTAACATTAAATGTAGTTCTTTTTGGTGTTATTATTGTTCCTGCTATACCGTATGATGATGCATGTGTATTCAAATCCTGAACCTCCGTATATGGGGTTTCTAATCCCATATTTTAGCACTATTTTGACTTTTGTCTACTTTTTCACCCCGATTATTCACCCCGATTAGGATAATCGGGGTTCATACTTAAGGAATTTTTCAATAGACTGTTAAAATTTTTTTAGTCTATGAATAATCGGGGTTCATGACGAATATCTACTTATTCTTCGAATGAAAAATCGATGAATTTCACTTTTTTTATTATAAGAGCAGAAAAATACTTTATTAAGGTGTTAGAGTATTAGGACGTCAGAAAAAAGTTAGTTTTATGATTATTTTAGAAGATTGCAAATTTGTCATCGAAAGGTTAAAATTTATCCAATATAAAAAAAGGAGGCGTTTTGTTATGATGATGGATAATACTATGTGCGGAATGACGGAGGCTATGAAGGGTTTTATGTTTTGGAATTTACTTTTAGTTTCTCTTGTTTTGTTGGGGTTTTCTTTTATTGTTTGGATTGCGGCCAAGAAAGGGGTGGGGTTAGAAAGTTTAATAGGAAAAATTTTGGCGGGAGTTTTGGCCGTTGTTGTTCTGGTCACCTTGTTTTATGGGACAGCTAAAATTGTATCTTCTCCTTCTAATAAAGATATGATGGGATCGGGGAGGAAGAAATGGACAGAGAAAAGATATATGATGAATAAGGACAAGATTGAGCAAATGAATAAAAAAGATATGGAAAATATGATGGATGACATGCAAAAAAGCGGGAAGGTAAAATAAAGACACATGTAGTGGCACAATATTTTGTGCCACTACAATATATCTGGTTATATTATGATCTCCTGACTTTCTCCTAGCAAAAAGCATTTTTCAATAATTATTGTCATTAAGCCAAAAAAACGCTGTGCAATAAAAATTTTGTGATACATAAAAT
>MEUA01000007.1 GCA_001771505.1 candidate division WOR-1 bacterium RIFOXYB2_FULL_36_35 | reverse complement strand
TAAGGCAAAATATAATAGAAAAAGTTTTCTTTTGTCTGAATGTTGGGTGAGGGCTGTTGTCTGTGATACATAAAAGAGAAAGTCAGGAGAAATTCATCTTTTTCCAAAATGGGCTTGTTGCGTAATGACAGTTTTTGCAACACTCCAAAGAGGGAAAGTGAGAAAAGGGATGAAAAAAATCAGATTCTCATTAACAAGCCATAAATGGAATTGATAATCAAGAATAAAAGTTCTTGAGTAGGAGGAAAAATAATAATTCCTATCAATATAAAAAATCCGTATCTTTCCAAATTTATCTGCCATTCTACAGGGAAATATTGAGTGAAAATTCTGGATCCGTCAAGAGGAGGAACAGGTAAAAGATTAAAGGTCATAAGAGCAAGATTAATCCAGATTGCATATTGCACGACTTCAATCCAAACTGCATTGCTAATAGGAATATATTTCAAGAAAATGGCTAAAATCCATGCCAAAAAAAAGTTTGAAACTGGTCCCGCAAGACCTGTTATCATCATCCCTTTATTAGGATCACGAAAATTATATGAATTTATCGGGACAGGTTTAGCCCATCCGATCCTAACAAAAATCAAAGCTAAAAGGCCTATAATATCAATGTGAGACAAAGGATTTAAAGTCAATCTCCCCGCCATGCGAGGTGTCGGATCCCCAAGTACATCAGCAGCTTTTGCATGGGCAAACTCATGAACAGATAAACTTATCAATATCACAATTATAAAGATTAAAAAACCGATCAACGTCATCACAACCTCCCTTGTCAGCAGGAACTACTTATAACACTTTTTTCAAAAATTGTCCCGTGTAACTTTTTTCAACTTTTACAATCTCTTCAGGAGCGCCAAAAGCTACAATTTCCCCACCCCTATCTCCCCCCTCCGGACCCAAATCAATAATATAATCTGCTGTCTTTACAACCTCCAGATTATGTTCAATTACAACAAGACTGTTGTAATTGTCAACCAAACGATGCAAAACAAAAAGCAATTTTTTTATATCATCAAAATGAAGGCCTGTAGTCGGCTCATCCAAAAGATAAAGCGTCTTTCCCGTAGATCGGGTGGCAAGCTCCGTAGCCAGTTTTATCCTTTGGGCCTCCCCTCCCGACAAAGTAGTTGCTGCCTGACCCAACTTTATATAGTTTAAACCAACATCACACAATGTTTCAAGTTTTCTTTTTATATGAGGAATGTTTTCAAACAACTTCAAGGCCTCCTCAACCGTAGAATCCAAAACTTCAAAAATATTCTTCCCTTTATAATGAACCTCCAGCGTTTCACGATTGTATCTTTTCCCCCTGCAAACATCACACGCGACATAAACATCAGGCAAAAAATGCATCTCTATTTTCACCAACCCATCTCCCGAACAGGCTTCACAACGTCCACCTTTAACATTAAAAGAGAATCTTCCGGGTTTATATCCCCTTGCTTTGGCCTCTTGTGTCATTGAGAAAAGGTCGCGAATATATGTAAAAACCCCCGTATAAGTTGCGGGATTAGATCGTGGCGTCCGGCCTATGGGAGATTGGTCGATAATTATAACTTTATCAATATTTTCAAGCCCCGAAATCGCGTCATGGTCGCCGGCCTTCTCTGTTGAACTATAAAACCGTTTGGCAAGAGAATTATAAAGAATATCATTAATTAAAGAACTTTTGCCGGAGCCTGAAACTCCCGTCACACAAACAAACAAACCCAAAGGGATATCAACATTTATGTTTTTTAAATTATTATGCCGTGCCCCTTTAATTGTTATTTTTTCACCATAGGGTTTTCTTCTGCTCATCGGAATCTCAATTTTTTCTTTTCCACTTAAGTACTTTCCTGTTATTGACCTTTTTTCTTTCATGATCTGCTCTACAGAGCCAACTGCGACAATCTCCCCGCCATGAACCCCGGCGCCAGGCCCTATATCTACCAAACAATCAGCAGCGTACATAGTCTCTTCATCATGCTCAACAACAATAATGGTATTTCCAAGATCTCTTAAACGTTTTAATGTCTCTATAAGTTTGTGGTTGTCTCTTTGATGAAGACCTATAGACGGCTCATCCAAAATATACAAAACCCCCACCAACCCGGAGCCAACTTGAGTGGCAAGCCTGGTTCTTTGAGCCTCCCCTCCCGACAGGGTGCTTGATTCTCTGTCTAAAGACAAATAGTTAAGTCCCACATCTTTTAAAAACTTCAAACGAGCTTTTATCTCTTTTACAACTTGCCTTACTATAAATGTCTGGCGATCTGTAAGGGAAAGCTTGTCTATAAAATACAAAAGATTATCAATGGACAAATGAGAAACAGCCGAAATAGATTTTCCGGAAATTTCAACCGCCAAACTTTCCGGTTTTAACCTGTTCCCATAACAGGCAGGACATGGAACCGAGCTCATAAATCTATGAAGATAAAATCTCATGTTATCCGACTTAGTCTCATAAAATCTTCGCTTCAAATTGGTAATAACCCCTTCATAAGTACCTTCATGCTCCCAATACCCCCGCTGCATTTCATACTTAAATTTTACAGGGATATCCGAACCATTCAAAAGAATATCATATTGTTTTTTAGTCAGCTTTTTTATCGGAGTATTTATATCAAAACCATATTTTTCGGCAATAGCCGCAACTCTTTGTATATAATAGTTTACAGAATCTCCCCAGGGAGCAATGGCGCCTTCCGCAACAGAAAGATTTTTATTTGGGATCACAAGATCAGAATCAAACTGAAGTTTTGACCCCAAACCGCTGCATTCCGGACAAGCGCCATATGGAGTATTAAATGAAAAAATTCTGGGGGTTATTTCATCTAAACTTATATTACAATGAGGACAGGCAAATTTCTCAGAGAAGACCACCTCTTCTCCCTTTTTCCCATCTCCCAACAAAACAATTAAAGACCCATTCCCGAATTTTAAAGCCGTTTCAACAGAATCGGAAAGTCTTTTACGCGCAGAAGCTGTCAATATTAAACGATCAATAACGATTTCTATGTTATGTTTCTTTTTTTTGTCCAGAGACGGCATTTCTGAAATCTCTACAATTTTACCGTCAACCCTCCCCCGCAAAAAACCATCTTTTTGAATACTTTCAAATAAATCTCTGTATTCCCCTTTTCGCCCCTTGACAACAGGAGATAAAATTATTAACTTCCGACCGTTTTTATATAATAGAATCTGGTCGACAATTTGTTCCGGAGTCTGTTTTTGTATCCTTCTTCCGCATTGAGGGCAATGCGGTTCTCCAATATTCGCGTAAAGCAACCTTAAATAATCATAAATTTCTGTGACAGTCCCCACCGTCGATCTGGGATTTTTTGAAGGCGCTTTCTGATCAATTGAAATTGCGGGAGAAAGGCCCTCTATGTAATCAACATCCGGTTTTTGCATCTGCTCCAAAAATTGTCTTGCATAAGCAGAAAGGGATTCCACATAACGCCTCTGGCCTTCAGCGTAAATTGTATCAAAAGCAAGAGAAGATTTTCCTGAACCTGAAAGCCCCGTAAATACAACAAATTTATTGCGTGGTATTTCCAGACTTACATTTTTAAGATTATGTTCCCGAGCCCCTTTAACTATAATTTTATCTTGCATGGTAAACTACTATTTTAACAAAATTCAGTGGGATTTTATACACACTATATATAAATTTTACGCCTCTATAAAAATTTGCAAAAATATCGTAAAATATACATATGGCATTATTAAAAATAATTACATTCCCCAACCCTATCCTTCGAAAGAAATGTAAATCGATCAAAAAAGTTGATTCAAGAATAAAAAGACTGATTAAGGATATGATTGATACCATGCACACAGCCCCTGGGGTCGGGCTTGCCGCGCCCCAAATTGGAGAAAACATAAAATTAATTGTTGTAGATATTGGGCAAGGAGCCTTTGCTTTAATAAATCCTAAAATAGTTAAAAAAAATAAGATTTTGCAGACTTTTGAAGAAGGGTGTTTATGTCTTCCTGGGATTGTAGGTCCCGTTGAACGCCCATCTGTAATTACTGTTAAAGGCTTAGATAAAAATGGCCAATCTATAATTATTGACGCCGAAGGTTTTCTTTCGACTGTCATTCAGCATGAAATAGATCATCTGGAAGGAATTGTATTTATTGATAAAATAAAAGATAAATCCCTTATTAAAGAGGTCTCAAAAAAACAGGAAGAAGATAAAAAAGAGTTTATCTGAATAAAGAATTTTATTGCTTTTTATACCCCTAAATCCCCTAAAGGGGACTTCACACTACTTATCGATTGTATGTTGGGGTTGTTGCAACAGTCTCATATTTTTTTCCCATTTCTCCTTCTCCCCCTTTAGGGGGCTGGGGGGCAAAAGATCATTCTGGAATAGTTACGTAAATTAGGGTTTATTTCCATAACATATAGTTCTATAATTATCTATCATGAAAATAATATTTTTTGGAACGCCAAGTCCCGCAGCAGTCTGTCTAAAAATGTTACTTAATATCCAAGAAGAGGTAGTTTATGTCATCTCACAACCAGACCGCAAAAAAGGGAGAGGACAAACAATTTCATCTGCTCCTGTTAAAGAAGTAGCAATTCAAAATGACATTCCTGTTGAAACCCCGGGAAAAATACAAGACAAACTCTTCATAGAAAAAATAAAATATTTAAAACCGGATTTGATTATTGTTGTAGCTTATGGAAAAATCCTGCCGAAAGAAATACTAGAAATCCCCAAACATGGAGCAATAAACCTCCACGCCTCCCTACTCCCCAAATACCGTGGAGCAGCGCCAATCCAATATGCCCTTTTAAATGGAGAGAAAGAGACGGGCATTACAATTATGCAATTGGATGAAGGGCTGGATACAGGGGAAATTATCCTTCAAGAAACACTAGAAATCAAGCTGGAAGATACTTCTGAAACATTATCAAACAAACTTTTTGCAAGAGGTGGACTCCTTTTACTCACTGCCATTAAACAGATAGAAAACAACACAACAAAAAAAAGAGCTCAAGATAATTCAAAGGCAACATACACAAAACTTATTACTAAAGAGATGGGTAAAATTGACTGGAACAAACAGGCAGAAGAGATAAATAATCAAATAAGAGCTCTAACTCCATGGCCTTCTGCCTATACTTTTATAGATGGCAAAATGCTAAAAGTTTTCAAGGCAGAAATTGTCGCAATATCAGAGATAAAAAAGCCTGGAGAAATAATAAAATCAAAAGATAAGTTGATTGTTGCCTGCGGGAAAGATGCCTTATTAATAAAAGAGCTGCAGATTGAAGGAAAACATAAAATGTTTACGGAAGACTTTTTAAAAGGATACGGAATGAAACTTCCTTCAACATTTTACTAATCAGACGTATAGCTTTCAATGTTACTTAAAACTCTCGCAATATATTTTCCCTGGATATCAAGATTATCAGGCCATAATCTTGTTGCCGTCTCATTTAGTAGACGAGAGACTGGAGAATTTTCTCGACTTACATCAAAGAAATCCAGTAAATATGCAGAGGTTAAATTCACCGCATAACGAAGAAAAAACCATCCGACAAGCGAGTCTTTATCTAAAATATCACAAGAAATTTTCTCGATTATGTCACGACCAAAATAATCGCGGGGAAAAGAGTCCTCAATACCAATAGGCAAAAAAACTCTCTTTTTATCATCAGGTAATGTTAAATTTCTATCAAAAGTATTATCTATAACACCATTTACAATTTCACGACTTCTATCCATTATTGCCAAAAAGCGTTCATTAGTAGGCTTTTCTACAACATTTTTTAAAGGGGCCAATCGCATAAGAGTTCTTGCCGCCATTGATTCCGGCGACAATGGCGCTTCCTCCCCATTTCCTATGGAAAAAGCATTAGTGTCTTCAAATGACCTAAAAAGGATATTTGCTGTTATAAAATATCTGGGATTAACCTTGTTTTCCTCTCTATTTAAGGCTATTCCATGTCGACGCAAATGTTCATGCGGGCTAAAATTTCCTCGTGATAAAAACTCTCCCCCCAAAGCAAAAAATACAGACTCCGAATCATCACATCCCCTTCTAACAGGAAAAACTTCCTGCTCTCTAGCCCACAATATTATTTCTTGCTCTGGTTTTGCAGTTAAAAACCTTTCCCTTTGCACATCTTTATGCCGCATTTCATGCGCAACAATAGTTTTCCCTCTAACTAATGGCGGAAGATATCTTTCAAAACTGGATATTTTAAATTTATTATGTGATAAGTATGACATTTTTTGTTTTTTTATCATCGGAACATATTCCAAGAAATTTCAATAAAGAGCATTAAAAAATCAGATTAAAGCCTAAGATTCCCCGATTATTCACATCAGAATCAATAACTAACAAATTGTCAAACATGGAACTGTTGCATAATGGTCATTCCCGTGAAAACGGGAATCTATTTTTCATAAAACAACCCCGATTATAATAATCGGGGTTAAGATGGATCCTCGCTTTCGCGGGGATGACAAATTGCAAAAACTGTCATTACGCAACAGTCTCAACATTACCCCGATTTCCTAATCGGGGTTCATAATCGGGGTAAAGTAACAACAAAATTCGAGCAATATAAGAGACAGAGAAATGAGTGATAAACTTTGTTATAATCTAAAGAAACTTGTCAACAACAAAATCTAGGAGACAGAAAAAATTGAGCCCCTACATCTAGCGGTTGACACCACATATCTAGTAGTATATCCTACTTAAGCTCCCCAGAGGTAGCGATAACATGAAATGCCCATTTTGCGATAAAGATAACGATAAAGTTCTTGAATCTCGGATTACCGAGAATGGGCAATCAATCAGAAGAAGAAGAGAATGCCTATCATGTAAACACAGATTTACATCTTATGAACGAATTGAAGAGAAACCTTTTTGGGTAATTAAGAGAAGCGGACACAAGGAGTCGTATAATAGAGAAAAGCTGCTCTCCGGTGTTTTAAGGGCTTGCCACAAACGCCCAATAAACATGGATAAGATTGAAAAGATGGTAAGCAATGTAGAAGAAGAGCTTCAGCATGAAAAAGGTCGCGAGGTAAAAAGCTCAAAAATCGGAGAAATCACATTAAACAGACTTAGCAAGTTGGATCAGGTAGCTTACATAAGATTTGCGTCAGTTTATAAACAGTTTAAGAATGTCGCAGAGTTTGTAAAGTTTATTAACAAGACAAAAAGATAGGTTTCAAGGAATCAAGGAGCCAAGGGTTCAAGCAGAAAAAGCTTTTAATCCCGATTAGGATAATCGGGGTTAACCTTGGATCATATTAAAAGGAGGAAGAAATCATGAATCCAGTACTTACAGCGAAAAAAAACGATAAGTTGGAAGATAGCCAATTAGAGAATATTAAATTTCCAAAAGGAAAGACGGATGATTCAACCGATTTAGCTCTATTTGTAAGAACATCCGGAGAGAACATTGTCGGATGGGATAGGGAAAAAATAGTAGATGCTCTAGTCCGTGAAACAGATTTAAGCCCCGATATAGCAGGAATTATCGGACACGAGGTAGAGCGTCAAATTTCAAGTTTAAAAATTAAAATGATAACATCGCCTCTTATCCGCGAACTTGTAGACGTAAAACTACTTGAATACGGATTAGAAGAGGCTCGCCGCAAACATACAAGGCTGGGGCTTCCTCTCTACGATGTAAAACAGATAGTTTTTGCCCCAAATAAAGAGAATGCAAACGTCCCACATGGACCTGAAGCCACAAATTTAAGCCTCGCCGAAAGCATTAAAAAAGAGCTTGCTCTTCTTCATGTATTTTCTCAAGATATCGGTGATGCCCACATGAGAGGAGATCTTCATCTGCACGATTTAGGTTTTATCGACAGGCCATATTGTTCCGGACAATCTGTTGAATATGTAAAAAAATTCGGTCTCGATCTTCCAAACGCGTTGAGCATTGCCAAGCCCGCAAAACATGCCGAGGTTCTTTTAGCTCAAATGGTAAAATTTTCAGCTGCTCTACAAGGGGTTTTTGCCGGAGCTATAGGATGGGACGCGGTAAATTTGTTTTTCGCCCCTTTCCTTGAAGGTAGAACAGACAAAGAAGTCTATCAAATAGCGCAAATGCTGATTTATGAGTACAGCCAGCAGGCAGTTGCTCGCGGAGGACAGGCTATATTTTCCGACATCAATCTCTATTGGGAAGTGCCAAAACATTTTGAAAATGTTGAGGCAATAGGCCCCGGAGGACAATACACAGGTAAAAAATACGGTGAATACGAAAAAGAGGCTCAACGTTTCGTATGGGCTCTTTTTGAGGTGTACAAAGAAGGAGACGGGTCAGGAAGGCCGTTCTTCTTCCCAAAACCCCTGGTTCACATGACGGAAAAGTTTTTTAAGACAGAAGGACATGAAAAGTTTTTGCACCATATATCAGAAGTCGCAACAGAGATGGGAAACACCTATTTTGTATTCGATCGTGGAGAAACAGCAAAAATATCCGAATGTTGCAGACTATCATTTAAACTCGAACAATCGGATTTGGACGATGCCAAAGAACCGTGGAGAATGAGATATTCCGCGCTTCAAAATGTAACAGTAAATCTCCCAAGGCTCGCATACAGAGCAGAAGGATCTACCGAGAAACTACTTGAGTTGTTGGATCAAATGTTAGAGCTGGCAGCCAAGGCACATCTTGAAAAGAAAAAGTTTATTGAAGAAATTTTGGCTCTCGGACAAAACGGTCCTCTTTCCATGCTTGCCATGAAGAGAGATGGACAACCTTACCTTAGAATGTTTAGAGTCTCTTATCTTATGGGGATATTGGGTTTAAATGAAATGGTTCAGTATCACATCAAAAAGGAGCTGCATGAAAGCAATGATGCCTTAAAGTTCGGGTTAAAAATTATCTCCCATATGAAGTTAAAATGCGATGAAATGTCAAAAAAATACGGGATACATTTTGTCCTGGAACAGACACCTGCCGAATCAACCGCGTACCGATTTGCAAAACTCGATTTGGAACATTATTTTGATCAGGCAAGCATGGTTGTAAAAGGGTTCTTTAGCACAAAAGAGATATACTACACCAATTCGACATATTTTAATGTTTCGTATCAACAAAATCCTATCGACAAAGTAAAGCAGGAAGGTTTGTTCCATCCATTAATAGACGCGGGGGCATTGACTCATGTTTGGCTTGGGGAATCAAAGCCAAATCCTGCAAGTATCGCAAATTTTGTAACAAAGACTATGAGAGAGACTCAAAACAGTCAGATCGCATTCTCTCCGGAATTTACCTCATGCAACGATTGTGGTAAAATTTCACGCGGATTAAAAGACAACTGTCCTTCGTGTACCTCGGAAAATATAGACGGAATCACAAGGATAACAGGTTATTTTTCAAAAATCAAAGGCTGGAACAAAGGAAAAAAGGGAGAGCTTAAAGTACGTCACCATGTGGAGGTATAAAACATGACAACAGAAATAATTGAAAAACAGCCTATAGTAAAAGAAGAAGCAACTGACCTTTCTGTCTTTGTCAGAACCTCCGCAGACGATATTATAGGATGGGACAAACAGAAAATCATTGAAGCGCTTGTTCGTGAAACGGGGATCAAGACTGCTATTGCAAATATAATAGGAGTTGAGGTTGAGAAGCAGATTGAGAGCCTTGAAATTAAAAGCATCACAGCCCCTCTTATCCGTGAGCTTGTCGATGTAAAACTTTTGGAATACGGGTTGGAAGATGCGAGACGCAAGCATACGCGACTCGGATCTCCCGTTTATGATGTAAAGAAGATAATTTTCCACAAAAACAAAGAGAATGCAAACACCCCCCACTCTCCCGGAGCGACAAATTTAACTCTTGCGGAAAACATCAAAAAAGAGTTTGCGCTCCTTAACGTCTTTTCAGCCGATGTCGCCGACGCGCATATGATTGGAGACATTCATCTTCACGATTTGGGATTTGTCGACAGACCTTACTGTTCTGGACAGTCTGTTGAATATATAAAAAAGTTCGGTCTCCATCTGCCTGACGCCAATTTCACATTTGCCCCACCTGAAAACGCGGAAGAATTAATTTCACAACTGGTTCATTTTTCCGTGGCTCTTCACGGCCATTTCGCGGGGGCAATCGGATGGGACGCAGTTAATTTGTTTATTGCTCCATATCTTGTAGGGTTAGACGCGGCAACAATTAAAAAACTGGCAAAAAAACTTATAACCGATTTTGCCACAATTGCTATTTCACAGGGCGGACAGGGACTCTTTTCAGATCTAAATATTTACTATGAAGTTCCAAAACATTTTGAAGAGACTGACGCTATAGGGAATCAAGGGCGATACACAGGGAAAAAATACAAAGAATACAAAAAAGAGGCTCAATATTTTGCAAAGGCGATGTTTGAAGTGTACAGGGATGGGGATGCCGCCGGTCGTCCGTTTTTCTTTCCAAAACCTCTGGTTCATATAACAGAAAAGTTTTTTACAGAAGAGGGGCACGAGGAATTTTTGCGGCTTATTTCCGAAGTTGCGGCTGAAAAAGGGAACACTTATTTTGTTTTTGACAGAGGAGAAACAGCAAAAATATCAGAATGTTGCAGACTATCATTTAAACTGGAACAATCAGATTTAAATGATGCCAAAGAACCGTGGAGAATGAGATATTCCGCTATCCAAAACACAACCATTAATCTCCCAAGAGTTGCTTATTATGCAAACAAAGATGATGAAAAACTTTTTAAGATTATAGACAAACAGTTAGAATTATGTGCAAAGGCGCACATGCAAAAAAAGACATTCATCGAATCTCTTTTAAACGAAGGGACAGACGGACCACTTTCAATGCTCGCAACAAACCGTGACGGAGAAAAATATTTGAGAATGAGGAGAGTAACTTATCTTATCGGTATACTGGGTCTAAACGAAATGGTTGAATATCATTTAGGAGAAGAATTACATGCAAGCAAAGAGGCTTTAAAGCTGGGGATTAAAATCATTTCCCATATGAAATTAAAATGTGAAGAGCTTTCAAAAAAGTCCGGAATGCATTTTGTTTTGGAGCAGACACCTGCAGAATCGACTGCTTACCGATTTGCAAAACTTGATATGAAGCATTTTCCAGGTGAAGCACAAATAGTAGTTAAGGGATTAAAGAATTCCGGCGAAATATATTACACCAATTCGACATATTTTAATGTTTCTCTAAAGCAAAATCCTATCGACAAAGTAAAACTTGAAGGATTATTACATCCGCTTATTGACGCGGGGGCATTGACACATATTTGGCTTGGCGAGAGCAAACCCAACCCGGAGTCTATCGCTAATTTTATTGTAAAAACATTCCGCGAAACACAAAACAGCCAGATCGCGTTTTCACCGGAGTTTACAGCGTGCAACGATTGCGGAAAGACAACAAGGGGGCTAAAAGACCATTGTCCAAACTGTTCATCACCAAACATAGAAGGGATAACAAGGATTACGGGGTATTATTCGAGAATACAGGGGTGGAATAAGGGGAAAACGGGGGAATTAAAAGAAAGACACAAAACTCAAAAAGTTTAGTCATTTGGATTTTGGAATTATTTAAAACAGGGGGCAAATCATGGCAAAAGAGATAGACATTAAGGTATTCGGAAAATCAGGGTGTGAATTTTGCAAAACTACGATGAAGAAATTTGAGACGTTTTTCAGCAGGTGGAAGATTGACACAGAAAAAGTCTCTTTGCAATTTTTCGACATGGAGACAGTTGATGGTTTGGCGGAAGGGGCATTTTATTCTGTAACAAAGATACCTGCGACTGTAATTGAAAAAGGAGCTGATCTACTTGCCCGCTGGGACGAAAAAGTTCCGGTATCTTCCGAGTTTAAGGGATATTTGGAAGGGTACGCCCTCCCTCAAGTTTGAGGAAATATTAAAATGAAAATAAATAATCGGGGGAGTATATCTTTCCCCTAGTTTACCGGCTTAATCAAGATAGCGTTACCAACTTTTCTTTCGGCTCCATCTACAGGAATATTTT
The DNA here is from genome assembly GCA_001771505.1 of candidate division WOR-1 bacterium RIFOXYB2_FULL_36_35. Classification (NCBI taxonomy): domain Bacteria; kingdom Bacillati; species candidate division WOR-1 bacterium RIFOXYB2_FULL_36_35. Next base: position 4,177 of record MEUA01000007.1, on the reverse strand, counting down.
TTATATTTCCGCGAACAACAGTGGTGCTAGACCCTCCACCATCAAAGTTTAGAGCATCAACAGCCCCAAGCGTTTTCAAAAAATAAGCCAACTCTGTAAGGGTCATCCCTATACTATATTCTTTGTCATCGGACTTCTCATTATCTTTGCCTCTAGGTTTACCATTAACCGTAACAAAAAGCAGCTTGCTATCTTTTTTTATCCCAACAGCAGTCCTCGCCGCTCGCCCTTGCGCAATATCCGGTCTAAATTTCTCCTCATATTTAGAAATATAAATACGACCAGATTTTAAAAGCCTTGGCCCTCCCCCTATTAAATGTAACACCTCACCTGTAATCGTTGTCGAATAAGGTATTATATTAACAACTACCTTTATTTTATCTCCATTCTTAACAGTTGATGATAAAAACTCCGTATACATATCTCCGGCCGACAAAACAAAACCATTTGAAGGGATAATAGTATCGCCACAACTCCTCCCTTTTACAAATCCATCTTCAACTATGATGTTAAAATCTGTTGATTTAGCCTGAACAGAAGCCCCATATCTTGGAGTATATAAAATAATATCTTTTCTTGATGTTCTGGGTTCATTAATCCCTGTTATTGAGTATTTAATATCTCCATGTGTAAAATAAGAATCCATTGTTATATTATCTATATATAAATTATTCTCTTTTGTTATAACAACGGCAGTTCTATCATAAATAGGATATGAAATTATTTCACTATTTACCATAAAAACCCCAAGCGGGAGCCCCGCCCAGGAAAAATAAGTCCCATTCACAGCAGCAATAGCATCATTTTGCTTTGCAATTTGAGAGACTGTCGTTTTATAAAAACCGGGTTGCTTCTCTTTATCCTGCGAATTAAAAAACCTCAAAACAGAATCCAAAAACCCTATTTCAGGTTCGCCAAAACCCGGGGAAATAACGGTTTTTTTAGGGTCTACTTCCAATATATTTGCCAATACATATTTATCTCCAATGGTTTTCAGCACCCGATAAAAACAGACTCCATCAGCAACTGTTTCATAATCTTTTGTCTCCACAAAAGCCCTATCAAAATCAACAACAAGCCTGCTCGGATCCCCTAAAGAAAATATATTATAAGAAACAACATGAGGCAGATAAATTTTTAATAATAAACCATTTTCATGATTTGTAACTTTAACATAATTGATGATATGATCCTTAACCTCAAAAACATTTGGAATGGCAGGATCAGCTTTGGCATTCAAAAGATAAATATTCAGGTATCTTTCGTCTTTATCAAATTTATAATAGGCTTTCCCCTCAATATCAAGAACAATTCTTAATTTTTGAGAATCCTCCCCTAACCTTATTGTTTTTAAAATAGAGGATTCCAAGTATTTGCCGTCTTTCTCAACGAAAACAGGTTTTTCTGCCGCAATCGCGGATAACTGGAAAAAGAGTATTATAAATAAAAATAGACAACTTATAATTTTCATATTAGAACCCTTGAAGCAATTTGATCGTACCCCTGAAGCCTTTGTATCTAGTATAACATTTGATATAATTATGGCAATGTCTGACAAAAATCCTCGCGAAAGATGGGGTTCAAAGCTCGGCATAATTCTTGCGGTGGCAGGATCGGCTGTCGGCTTAGGAAATTTCTTAAGATTCCCTGTTCAAGCAGTCCAAAACGGTGGTGGTGCTTTTATGATCCCCTATTTCATATCATTTTTATTACTAGGCATCCCACTGATATGGATTGAATGGGCAATTGGAAGGTATGGAGGATTGTTTGGGCATGGGACGGCTCCTTTTATTTTTGATAAACTGTGGAAAAACAGGCTTCTTAAGTATTTTGGCGTTATTGGCATCTTTGGCCCTATTGTAATATTCATATATTATATTTATATTGAATCATGGCTTTTAGGCTATGCTTTTTTTGCGCTCACAGGAAAACTTTTTGCCAACATTACTCCGGAAGCAATGAAATCTTTTCTTTCAGCTTACCAGGGTTTAAGTCCAGAAAGTAATTTATTAACCGCTTATATTTTCTTTTTAATAACATTTGCCGTAAATACTTGGATCCTTTATCGCGGAATAAAGGGAGGCATAGAATGGCTTTGTAAATGGGCTTTGCCGGTTCTTTTTATTTTTGCGATTGTAATTGTTATCAGGGTTTTGTCTCTTGGAGTTCCTAATCCTGCTCATATGGATTGGAATATTTTAAACGGCATGGGATTTTTGTGGAATCCGGATTTTTCGGTTTTGACAGAGGCAAAAGTATGGCTTGCCGCCGCGGGTCAAATATTTTTTACATTGAGCGTCGGGATCGGCGTCATCCTGACTTATTCAAGCTATTTATCTCACGGGGATGATGTAGCATTATCAGGGCTAACAGCCGGTGCAACCAACGAATTCGCAGAAGTTATTCTTGGCGGATCAATTATAATTCCGGCTGCATTTGCTTTTTTTGGACCGATTGGAGCTATGGCAGCAGCAAATAGCGGCTCATTTAATCTTGGGTTTGTAACTATGCCTTTGATTTTTGGAATGATTCCGATGGGTCAATTTTTTGGTCTGCTATGGTTTGCCCTGTTATTTCTTGCGGGTCTTACATCTTCTGTATCCTTAGCCGAGCCTGCTATTGCTTTTGCAAAAGATGAATTTAAACTGGACCGCAAAAAGGCCGTTGCAATTTTTGCGATAGCAACTTTTATCTTATGCCAACCTGCAATCTTTTTCTTGGGCCGCGGGGTTGTGGATGAGCTTGATTTCTGGGGAGGCACTTTTTGTCTTGTAGTTTTTGGGCTAATTGAAACAATACTTTTTGGCTGGGTTTTTGGCATAGACCGAGCCTGGGAAGAAATACACCATGGGGCAGAACTTACAATACCAAAATTTTATAAATTTATAATTAAATACATCACCCCCCTATTTTTAATCCTTATTCTAGGATTTTGGTTTGTCCAGCAAGCAATCCCCACCATTCTCATGAAAGGCGTTTTATCAGGAAATACAGGATATATTCTGGCAACACGAATCGGATTAATAGCCATGTTTATAGTTTTAGCAGTTTTAGTCCGCATTGCTTATTACAGGAGAAAAACGGCATGAACATTTGGGGATGGATTTTTATGCTGGCATCCTGGAGCCTGATAATCGGGCTTTTAATTTTTTGTTTTTACCGTGTTTTTGTCGAACCGGAAGAAGAATTATGATTTTATGCTATAATCTCTTTTGGTGATATTTCATACTTAAATTAGATATACCAAAAGAAAAAATAGAAGCATTGTGTAAAAAATACGATGTAAAACTCCTTATTCTGCACGGTTCTTACGCAAAAGGAACCGCCACGGAAAAAAGCGACCTCGATGTTGGTCTTCTTTTTAAAAATGGGATAAAAAAAATTGATTATTTTAAAGTAATAGGTGATTTTGAAGAACTATTCGGCAACAATTTTGATCCTGCCTTACTTAACGGGACAGAACCCATGATAAACTATCAAGTAGCACTAAATGGCAAGGTTTTGTATGAAGATAAAAAGGGTGATTTTAATAATTATAAAATCGGATCAATAGCAAAATACATGGACACCAAGAAATTCAGGGAGCTTGAAAGGCTTTACATTAAAAGAGCAATCGGGAGGAATTAACTATGATTGATATTGATTTAATGCGCCGTAAATTAGCAAGACTTAACATGCATCTTGATAAATTAGAGCCTTTTACAAGAAAAAGTTTTAATGAATATTTATCTGATCCATATACAAAATATTCGACAGAAAGACTTATCCAACTCATTGTCGAATGTGCATCTGACATAAACAGCCATGTTGTAGTAGAAAAAGAAAAAAGGCCGCCGGAAGATTATACTTCATCTTTTTTAAGGGCGGCTGAAGTTGGCTTAATTACTCTGAGCTTAGCGCAAAAGATAAAAGGATCCGGCGGGATGAGAAATGTCATAACTCACGAATATATGGACATTGATGATGAGAAAGTTTATAACATTCTTCCATCTGCAATAACTGATTTCAAAGAGTACATTAAACAAGTTGATAAGTTTTTGGATGGGTTAGAAAGAGAATAAAAATCGGCACTTTAAATAACATCCTAAAAGATTTCCTGACTTTCTCTTTTATGTATCACAGACAACAGCCCTCACCCAACATTCAGACAAAAGAAAACTTTTTCTATTATATTTTG
>MEUA01000006.1 GCA_001771505.1 candidate division WOR-1 bacterium RIFOXYB2_FULL_36_35 | reverse complement strand
TAGTAGAACGCGGAGCCCGCCTGGCAACCCGCTTATCAATTAATCTCGAAGCCCCCAATCCCAACAGGCTAAAGATGATAGCGGAAGAAAAAGATTTTAAATCCGATCTTCTTGATACAATGTCACTCATCCAAAAACAGGTAGATCGTGGCCTTGTTCGCGCAGGCCACACCACGCAATTTGTCGTTGGGGCGGCTGGCGAAACCGACGCGGAACTGCTAAAGACAACAAACTGGCTCTACAAACACAAATCACTAAAAAGAGCCTACTTTTCAGCCTTTATCCCTGTTGAAAACTCTTTGCCTCCCTACAGTACACAGTACACTGTAAACAGTACACTCTCTCACGCTCCATTCCCCTCTGTCCCTCTATTAAGAGAGCACCGCCTTTACCAGGCCGACTGGCTATTGCGCTTCTACAATTTCAATCTTTCAGAAATCATGCTTGATGACGAAGGAAATCTTATTTTAAACATCGACCCCAAACTTGCCTTTGCGTTAAAAAACAAAGAGCGGTTTCCACTTGAAATAAACAAAGCATCGTACGATGACCTTTTAAAAATTCCCGGGATTGGTGTTACTTCCGCAAGGAGAATTTACAGGGTTAGGAAAGAGTATAAATTAAAAGATATCAAGGAACTTAAAAATCTGGGGGTTGTTACGAAACGGGCGGCTCCGTTTATTACAGTCAATGGAAAACTTGGTGCAAGGTCACAAACGTTTTTGACAGCGCAACAGTTGGAACTATTTCAGACAGAGAAAAGCGGGTTAGCAAGAAGACAGGTGGAACTATTAAAGGCATAAAAGAAACAAAGAAGAATGACTATCAAACAATTTGCCAACAAATCCCTCTCCCTTTGGGAGAGGGCGAAAGCCTCCCAGTATTAAAACATTCGAAAAACTGGGTGAGGGTTCGGGAAAGGAGTAGTGAGGGTTTAACTATTTTCAAATCCGAACTCTTCTACGCCCTACTCCATTCAAAATGCGACCAGAAAATAATTGATGCAGTTATAAAACAATTGGAAGAAAATGGGGTAAGTTATGTTTTATGCAAAGTATCTCATGAAGCAAAGCAATTTCGTAACTGGGCGCGGCAGGTTAAGGTGGAAAAGATGCGAGCGGTCTCTTTTATAAGGCTCCGTCCTATAGACCAGCATAATGTACTGTACGGTGAGTTTGAATTGCGGCATAAAACAGGCGAGATTATAATTCTTCATTTTATGAACAGGTTTCCGACATATAAGATAATGATCTCTTTTGGTAAAGAGGCTTTTATCGGCAAAGACGGGCAAATCGCGGTAACGACGCGATTAATCGCGTCGTTACCGCCAACCCCCATCGATCCATTCGAAAAGTTATGGCTTACTTTTTACAAAAGCCAATATATTCCCGAACGCAAAAATCTACGCTACATGCAACAGATGGTCCCAAAGAGATACTGGAAGTGGTTAAGAGAGATTAACCCCGATTATCCTAATCGGGGTTAAGGAGTTTGGATTAGTGGACTGTTGCAAAATGTCACCCTGCAGAAATTATACATTTCGCAACAGTTCTATTAGCCTTTTTTAGGTTGCAACTAACCATGATATCAGATAGAGTTAACGTATATGTTGAAACCTATGCTAAACATTGCATTTGTTGGTAATTATTCTCCTCGTATTTGCGGGATTGCCACTTTTACTGCCAATCTTTGTGAAGCCACAGCAAAATTACTTTCACCACGCTCTAATATTTTTGCAGTTGCTGTCAATGATACGGATAGAGGCTACAATTATCCCAGCAGAGTTGAATTTACTATGAGGCAGTCACAACAAAAAGATTATTTTGAAGCTGCCAATTTTATAAATACAAGTAACGCAGACCTGGTTTGTGTCCAACATGAATACGGAATCTATGGCGGCTGGGACGGTATTTATATCTTATCTTTAATTTCCAACCTTAGCGTTCCTGTGGTTGTGGTTCTGCATACGGTACTCAAAAATCCAACTCCCAACCAGAAAAAAATTATCCAGGAGCTGGCTCATCGAGCCAACTACCTTGTTGTAATGAGTAATCTGGCTGTAAATTTATTACATGAAGTTTACGACATCCCAATAGAAAAGATTCGAATGCTTTATCACGGAACGCCTGATTTTACCTCAATAGACAATAGCCACTACAAAAAACGCTTTCAGGTGGAAGGGAACCAGACTTTGTTAACTTTTGGTCTGCTTAGTCCAAACAAAGGAATCGAGGTTGTTATTAAAGCCCTTCCTAAAATAGTCCAGGAGTTCCCACGGTTGATTTATGTAGTTCTTGGAAAAACTCATCCAAATATTCTTAAAGAATATGGTGAAAAATATCGGACAAGCCTTATTGCTCTGGTCGATGAATTAGGACTGCAGGAGCATGTCATCTTTGACAACAGATTTGTAAACTTAGAAGAACTCTATGCCTGGCTTATGGCCGCGGATATCTATATAACTCCTTATTTAAACGAGGCACAAATTGTCAGCGGAACTCTCTCCTACGCGATCGGAGCTGGAAACGCAATAATTTCCACCCCTTACTGGTATGCGAAAGAGATGCTTGGAGAAGAAAGAGGACGATTGATAAACTTTGGGGATACCGAAGCGCTGGCTTCTGCTCTGCACTCTCTGTTGTCAAACAAAATAACATTAAAGGCTCTGAGAGAAAAGACTTATAAATTCGGACGGCAGATGAGATGGGAAAAAGTAGCGGAAAAATATGTAGAAATATTCAAGAAAACATCTGCTACCGCAACTAAAAGATCTTTATTGCTAAAAACTCCCGGGCTGCTATTTCGTGAGCCACCGTTTGATTTAACGCATTTAAGACGCTTAACCGATGGCACAGGACTGATCCAGCATGCTAAATATATTGTTCCCAACCGGCATACCGGTTATTGTCTGGACGATAACTCCCGTGCGCTCATGTTATGCGCTTGGGCATTTTTTCTCTTGCGCGACGATGACGCAAAAGAATTAATCTCCACTTTTTTCAGTTTTACACATTTTATGCAAACGGAAGATGGGCGCTTCCGTAATTTTATCGATTATCAGCACCATTTCCTCGATGAGACAGGGTCAGATGATGCTTTTGGTCGGGCATTTTGGGCGCTTGGTTATATAATCTGGCGGCCTCCGCGTGATGCCTACAGATCTTTGGCTTATGAGTGTTTCCAGAAGGCATTGCCTCATGTGCACAGCTTGAACCTGAGAGGAAAAGCTCTGGCTATGTTGGGATTGGTATCATATATGCGTTGCTATCAGGGCGATGAGAGTGTGTCGGCAAAGCTTCGTGAATGCGCGGACTATTTATTAGATTTGTATAAAAAGGTTTCTGATGATAAATGGCAATGGTTTGAAGATATCATTTGTTATGATAATGGAATTATGCCGATGGCTCTATTTCAAACTTATTCAGTTCTCCGTGAGGAAAGATATTTACAGGTAGCAAAAGAAGCTCTGAAGTTTTTGGAAAAAAATATTATTCATAATGGACGCCTTTCCATTGTCGGATCACGTGGCTGGTATAAAAGAGGTGGGATAAAAGCAAAATATGACCAGCAGCCAATTGATGCAACAGCCATGGTTTTAGCTTATCAATCAGCTTATCGGGTTACTCAAGATAAGGAATATTTAAAAAAGATGCGACGGGCTTTTGGCTGGTTTCTGGGAGAAAACGATATGGGAATGTCTTTGTATGATCATGAAACCAAAGGCTGTGCAGATGGCTTGTTGCCAGAAGGGATCAGTTTAAACCAGGGGGGAGAAAGTACAGTTTCTTTCCTAATGGCTCTCTTAGCCGTAATAGAAGAATATGAGATTGCAACTGTTGATTAACTTTTTTTTAACAGTTTTTCAAGGAGCTCTTCTACAGGAATACTTGCAACATGCGATTCAGAATCGGAAATAGCGTAAGGAATAATTAATTCGCCGTTGAGGATGATGGAACCACAACTATAAACTACGTTTGGCACATAGCCTTCGCGCTCTCCTTCTCTTGGTATAAGCAGAGGTTCTTTTAGCTTCCCTATTATTTTCGAAGGGTCATTTAAATCTAAAAGAACAACACCAATGCAATACTTACGCATAGGTCCTACTCCGTGAGTCAGAAGTATCCATCCTTTTTTAGTTTCAATGGGTGACCCACAATTACCGATTTGGAGAAGTTCCCAGGAATTTTCCGGAGCTTCAATCTTTACTCCTTCAAACCAGAAATTAATATTATTGGAATAGCTTAAATAAAGATTTTCCCCGTCAATCCTGGTGACCATAGCATATAGTCCGTTAATTTTACGAGGGAAAAGAGCCATCCCTTTATTACGTGCCATAGGCCCATTTAATGTTGAGATTTTAAAATGATGGAAGTCTTGTGTTTCTATCAACTGAGGCAGGATCTCACGTCCATTATAAGCGGTATATGTAGCATAATAAGTAACTTTGCCATTATTTTTCTCATCAGTAAATAAGACAAAGCGAGCGTCTTCCACGCCGTTGCTCTCATTTTGCGACAATGGGAAGATTACCCTTTCTGAAATCAACTGCCCATGAGGGAAAAATATTTCATAATTGGATTCTGCCAGCCACTTGATATCAACTACAGTATTTTCCAAATCAGCAGGAGCAAATACATTACTGTTGCAAACCACAGTAATGGCTTTATCCATGTCGTTTAGAGTAAACTTGTTCGGAAGATATTGATGGATCGCATTGGCTCCTTCGCTCAACTGCCCCATCTCCTCAAGTTTGGCCTTGAACAACTCCCTGTCATAAGTCGCATTCAAAACAACCTCAGGAGTTCCAATAAACGGGCTGACAGGTTCTAGGAAAATTGAATTGTCTTTGTCAATAATTGCACTGCGAAAAACAATCGATGATATATGCCCTTCGCCTGTCGCGCGAAAACTAAAAATAACGCGGGTTTGCCCTTTTTTCAAATTGTTCTGCTTGGGATAAATAACAATTGAAGGATTAAAAAGGGCTGCCGATTCGATGGAATATTCCATCGTAAAACAGGCGCCAACCAACAACTTCCTCTCCTCTGAGAGGGAGGCAGGATCCTTTATATATCCTATAATTCTCTGATAGTTATTTAGCAACACAGAATGAAGATCCTTATGACGGTGGGCAAAATCCTTGAGCGTCTGTTTGAGTATCTCTTTAACACTGTTTTCATCCAACGCCAAGAGACGATTGATAATATTTATGACATGTGTTTCCCTTGAAGGACGGAAAAGCCGCGTAATTACACGTCTTTTATCAGGGCAAATGTTCTTTAGAGTTTTATTGGTGATGCGCTTAAATAAACGTGAAAGAATAACGGGGTCATTGAATAAAGTTTTTCCCAACTGCTTATTTGCGATTAAAACTTCAGAATCCATAAAAGATGATTTCATGTCAAAAGGAGCTTTTTGTTTTTTAGTCATAGTATTGTAATGCTAATATTTATAGGATGAAAAAGCAATGAGCTTTTACAAATTATTTTAGTTGATTGATATTCTCTTTGAAATATTTTACAATACGTCCTCAAACTATTTGACAATACATTGGGAAATATAAAAATGAAAATCAAGCTATCAATAATTTTGTCAGCCATACTTTTTTGCATCATCTTATATGGTTTATTAGTTTTTGCCGGAAATCTGTTTGGTATAAATAAAGACACCAACGGTTTTATAAAAATTAGTGGCAGGATTGAAGGGACAGAATACCACGCGGCATCAGAAGTGGCCGGAAAAGTTATTAACTTTAATGTTGAAGAGGGCCAATCTGTAATAGAAGGTGAGAAGATTGCTATCATAGATTCCCCACAACTTAATTCCATTATAGGCCAGGCTGAAGCGTATCTTCGCAAAGCCGAATTAAATTTAAAACTCACAAAAAAAGAGTTTGATCGAGCCACCCAGCTTGTAAAAGGAAATGCGATAGAAAAACAGTCTTACGATGAAGTAGAAAGTAAATATCTTGTGGCAAAAGAAGATTTCTTGGCCGCTAAAAATCAATTGGAAAAGCTGATGGCAGACAAGGCTGATACGGTAATTACCGCCCCTACATCAGGCAAAATCATGACAAAAATTGTGCAAGTAGGAGAAGTCGTTGGCGTTGGAGTACCACTAGTTACAATCATCAACATGAATGATCTTTTTTTAAAAGCTTTTCTCCCGACAGAAATTGCCGGAAAAATATCTCTAAATGATGAAGCAAAAATTTATTCAGATGCTTTTCCTCTTGAACCTTTTGATGCCGTTGTCAATAAAATAGCTGAAAAAGCGGAATTTACCCCAAAAAATGTGGAAACCAAAAGCCAACGCGCAAATATGGTTTTTGAAATTAAGTTGAAAATTAAAGAGAACAAAGGCTATAAACTAAAACCAGGCATGCCTGCAGAAGCCATTATACGAATTGATAAAAATGTTGACTGGTAAGTTCTCAATTGATACCTTACCTGGAAGTGGAAAACCCGAAAATACTAACAATATCATTGATGTCAGTCAAGTTTCAAAAAAGTACAAAAAATTACCAGCTATATCCAATCTCTCTCTTCAAATAAAAAGTGGGGAAATATTTGGGCTGATCGGGCCGGACGGAGCAGGCAAAAGCACCCTCATTCATATTATTTCCGGCATACTAAAACCAGATAAAGGCAATGTATCAGTGGTGGGCAAAAATGTATTAAAAAATCCGGAAGGGATAAAAAACTTTATTGGATTTCTGCCTCAAGGTTTAGGCCTGGCTTTAGCCCAGGAACTGAGTGTAGAAGAAAATATCAATTATTTTGCACAAATCAACCAGGTAGACCCCAAAAAACGAGAAGAGAAAAAAACTCTCCTACTAAAAAAGACGCAACTTGAAACTTTTCGCGACCGTCCTGCAAAGAATCTTTCAGGCGGCATGCAGCAGAAATTGGCACTCTGCTGCACACTGATCCATGAGCCCAAATTGATTCTGCTCGATGAACCAACAACCGGTGTTGATCCCATCTCAAGACGCGATCTTTGGCTCTTGCTTAACGACATGGTAGAAACAAGCGGAGTAACTGTTCTCTTGACAACTTCTTATCTGGATGAGGCAGCGCGCTGCCATAGAGTTGCTTTAATGCATAAGGGAGAGATTCTGGAGATGGGAGAACCCGGAGATCTTGTTTCTAAATTGAAATCGGTTAAAGGTGAAACCGCAGGAATATTAGACCTGTTTCTCTCTCATATCTCAAACGCTAAAGATAATATCATTAATGAAAAAGCTTTATCGGAGTTTTTCCAAAAAAAAGAAATTTCCCCTCAAAATACATCACAAACAATAATTAAGGCGGAAAATCTGGAAAAAAAGTTCAAAAACTTTACTGCAGTAAACAAAATAAGTTTTGAAATAAAACAAGGTGAGATTTTCGGTTTTTTAGGCCCTAACGGAGCCGGAAAAACTACCACTATAAAAATGTTATGCGGACTCCTTACCCCAACTTCGGGGATTTGCACCATAGCGGAATTTAATTTAAATAAAGATGTTTCAAACATCAAAAAAAGTATCGGCTATATGTCTCAAAGATTTTCTCTATATGGTAATCTCACAGTATCAGAAAACATAGAGCTTTATGGAAGTATTTATGAAGTTGATCGAAAAGAGGTTTTAAAACGGAGGAAATTGATTTTACAAATCACAGATTTGGAAGGCAAAGAAAACTCTATAACAAATGACTTGCCATTAGGCATTAAACAACGTTTAGCCCTAGGATGCGCAATAATTCATAAGCCTACTTGTGTTTTTTTGGATGAGCCAACCTCCGGAGTAGACCCTCTTGCCAGAAAAAAATTTTGGGAAACTATCATTCTCTTATCCCGTCAAATGGGAGTGACAATTCTTGTTTCAACTCATCACTTGGATGAAGCTGAATATTGCGACAAGATTATTCTGATTAATCAAGGCAACATTGTCGCCACAGGTAACGCGGAAAAATTACGAAAAAGAGTTCAAGAAGATATGGGAACCCTCATGAAAATCTCCACGGATAATCAAGCGATCTCATTTAATGCATTAAAAGATAATTTTCAATACTGTTTTGAATATGGATCGCACGTGCATGTTTATATAAAAGAGAGGGAAAATGACATCAAAAAAATAAAAGATGTTTTAGCTGAAAAATCTGTTATTTTAAGAGGTATCCATGAACAATCAATCCCTTTTGATAACGTTTTCACGTTTTTTTGTGAAAACACAAAGGAGCGCGCATAATGTTTTCTTGGATCAGGTTAATTGCCGTAGCTAAAAAAGAGTATTTGGAGCTTAAAAGAAATTTGTTACTTTTTCTGGTCCTTGTTTTTGGTCCTATTTTGCTTTATCTGCTTCACGCTTATGGATTGCCAGTTGACGTAAAAAACCTCACTCTGGGGATTTTGGATATGGATAAATCCGCTTTAAGCAGAAGTTTGCAGGACACATTCCAAAACAGTGGAATTTTTAAAATAGAGAGAACATTCAAGGACAAAAACGAACTTAAAAAAGGTCTTGATCTAGCTGAATTACGGGCAGGAGTAATTATTCCTCATGATTTTGCGGCAAAACTTGAAAGAAACTCCTCTGTCATAGTTCAAGCGCTTATTGACGGATCTTATCCCAATTATGCTCTTATCAGCGAAGGATATATTCAAGCGGTAGTCAGCTCTTTTAACTTAAATATTTTAGATCAATATTTTGTCAGGTATTTGGGAAGCAGCGCTAATATTCCTATAGATATAAGTGCCACAGTTTGGTATAACCCAACATTTAACGGGAATTATTTTATGCTGCCCGGGCTATTTGCCCTAACTATCATATTTTTCCCTGCCATAATGGCAACACTCTCATTGACAAAAGAGAAAGAGACCCGTTCCATTTTGAATTTTTATTGTTCTAGTGTTACAAAAACCGAATATTTGATCGGTAAAATGCTTCCTTATGTAATTATTGCTTTTTTACAGAGTTTGTTGTGTTTTGTCCATGCGGTTTTAATCTCGGGAGTACCGATGCGTGGTTCAATCTTAGCCTTTTTAATCGCTTCGCTTCTTTTCTCTGCGGCCTCGGTCGGCATAGGCCTATTCATTGCAGTTTTTATAACCAGCCAGGCCACAGCCATATTGCTGACAACAATTCTCACTTTGACATTCACCTTCACTTACAGTGGAATTCTTACGCCTGTAATATGTTTAAGCGAAGATAACAGAGTTATTTCTTATTTGCTGCCTATAACCCATTATATCGATGTCGCAAGAAAAGTTATGATCAGGGGCGCAGATTTTTATGATGTGCAAAACAGCCTAATAATGTTATTGCTTTCCTGTATCGTTTTTTACGGCGCTTCCATCTTAATTTTCAAAAAAAGGATTGGCTGATATGTTTTATAAATGGTTTAATTTAATGAGAAAGGAATATCTTCTCTTTTTAAGAAACACGGTTTTATTATTGGTAGTCCTTTATTTTTCGACTTTTGACATTTATCAAACCAGCACAACGTCTACAGATCCTAATTTTTTCCCTCTGGCCATTTATGATATGGATCGCAGCGTAAAAAGCCAGGAAATTGTGCGTCGGTTCCGCTCGCCATATTTTCATGTAAAAACTTACATTAATGAAGAAGATGAATTAAAAAAACTTATAGAAGACGGCACCGTCTCTGCGGCGATTACATTCCCAAAGGGTTTTGCAGGCGATATTGCTGCCAACAAAACCGCCAATCTGCAAATTATATTGGATGGAACAAACAGCAATGCCTCGGAAATTGCTTTAAACTACATTCACAGCATCATTTCAGAATATAATATCGATTTATGGACCGCCAGATTAAAAGGGTCCGGAGGCAGACAAGAAGTGCCAGATGTACAGATGCGCCCATTTTTTTACTCCAATACATCGCTTAATGAAGGCTGGGTCCTCTCTTTGCAGGAATTGTATACAGTCATTACGCTTTTAGGCCTGGTGCTTATAACCACAGCTATTGTCAACGAAAAACAGTTTGGCACAATTGAACAACTGATGATCTCACCTTTAAAGACATATGAAATTATACTGCCTAAAATTATTACTATGATGGGAGTAATTTTTATGGTCGTTTTTATAGCCTTATTTGTAGTCTTGATGCCTTTAGGCGTACCTCTGGCAGGAACCATCTGGGATCTATTTATAGTAACGCTGCTTTATATTTTTACTTTAACAGGCTATGGATTGCTTATCGCCACTGTATCCAACAGTCTTTCTGAAACAATCTTAATATCTTTTCTTCTTATCTTGCCGATACTTTTATTGTCCGGCATGTATGTCCCCGTTGAATCATTACCTGTGGTAATGCAGGGGTTAATAAGCTTTTCTCCTCTAAAATATTATCTAAATTTAGCTCACGGAGTATTTTTAAAAGGGAACTCTATTTGTTTCATGTGGAAAGATTTTTGTTCTTTATTGACGCTGGGAGTAGTCTCTTTTGCAGTTGGTTTATGGCGTTTCCGCAAATCGTTTTCCGAATAAAGTGAAGAACATGTACCTGTTATTCCTAATGAGATTTTTTTGGCTGTAGAAAACTTCTGCTTACATATAAGTTTTCGGATGGCAACAAAATTCTTTTTTTGGAACCTTTGAAAAAACTAAACCCCGATTATCATAATCGAGGTAAACTCATACAAGGATATATATTTGCATTTTCTCCCTATCTGCTATAATACACTCCATGGATATACTCCACAGCATAATAATCGGAATTGTTGAAGGTATTACGGAGTTTCTGCCTATCTCGTCAACTGCGCATATGGTGCTTGCCGCAAAGGTTTTAAATATTGCCCAATCTGACTTTGTAAAAAGCTTTGAGATAATTATTCAATTTGGCGCGATTCTTTCCGTTTTAGTCCTTTACTGGAAAAGATTTTTGGTTGATTTTGAAAGTCTAAAAAGAATAATTGCCGCATTTATACCAACCGCGATTTTGGGTTTTACTCTTTATAAATTTATCAAAGGATATTTGATATCTAATGAAACCATAATTGTATGGTCTCTTCTTTTGGGTGGTATCTTTTTGATTATATTTGAGCTTTTCCATAAAGAAAGTGAAATGGCAGTAGAAGATATTTCAAAGATCCCCTATTCAAAGTGCATCACAATAGGTCTTTTTCAATCGTTTGCAATGTTCCCGGGAGTTTCAAGATCTGCCGCAACAATAATAGGAGGACTTTCTCTTGGGCTTAAAAGAAAAACTATTGTTGAATTTTCTTTCCTGCTTGCAGTACCTACTATGCTTGCAGCATCGGCTTTAGATGTTTTAAAAACCGGACATTCTTTTACACTAAATCAAATAGGTGTTTTGGCTATTGGGTTTGTCGTATCATTTATTATTGCTCTTTTTAGTATAGAATTTTTATTGCGATACATAAAAAAGCACTCTTTTATCTTTTTTGGTGTTTATCGCATAATTATTGCTCTTGTTTTTATGTTTGGGTTAAAATAAGACTGAACATAAAGAGAAGAGTAAATAGTGTAAGCGCGAGTCTTTAGTCCTTAGCTAACCTCTAAATACACACACTCATCCCCACACCAAAAATCTTTGGTGTGGGGACTCACACTAATTACTCAAAAGGAGGGGATATAAAATGAGTTGGACATTGTTTGGTCAGATAATACTACTGATGATTATTTTTGTAATTGTAAGATCTTTTGTTAAATGTATGCATGATTCTTATTGCAAAAATTGTAAAAAGTAAACCACCTGGTATGAATAATCGGGGTTAATATTGTTCGGCATGAACATGGGATATTTTTTTGTGTTATACTGTATAATATGAATAACCAATCAAATCAAGGAAATCAAAGTAGTTTTTACGGGCTTGGGATTGCTCCAAAAATTATTGAGATACTTGATCGGATGAAATTTAAAGTCCCCACCCCTATTCAGGCAAAGGCAATTCCTATTGCAATTGATGCAAAAGATATCGTAGGAATTGCGCAGACAGGAACCGGAAAGACATTGGCATTTGGAATCCCCATGATTCAACGCCTTGTCTCCCTTCAGGCTCGCGGACTTATTCTTGTGCCAACACGTGAACTTGCTATCCAGGTTGAAGAAACAATATATAAACTTGGCAAACTCCTTTCAATGAGAACCGCGGTTCTTATCGGCGGAGCTTCTATTTATAATCAAATACAAGAGCTTCGCAGAAATCCTCGTATAATTATTGCAACTCCTGGCAGATTAATTGATCACTTAAGACAGGGAAATCTTAGACTAGATGATGTCGCGATTTTAGTCCTGGATGAAGCAGACCTAATGCTTGATATGGGCTTTGCGCCACAAATTGACAAAATCTTACAACATTTGCCACATGAAAGACAGACAATGCTTTTTTCCGCAACTATTCCCGAAAGGATCGTGAAAATTGCGGCTTCTTATATGAAACTTCCTGTTAGTATAGAGATCGCAAAATCAGGGACCCCTGCGGAAAAAGTGAGGCAGGAAGTTTTTATCATTAAAAAAGAGGAAAAACCAAAACTTCTCGCAAAAATTCTTGATCAATATCGAGGCGCTGTCCTTGTATTTACAAGAACAAAGATAGGCGCAACACGAGTTACAATAGGATTAAGATCACTAGGCTACAATACAACAACAATTCACTCAAGAAGATCTCTGACTCAAAGACGCGAAGCTTTGGAAGGATTTAAAACAGGGAAATATCGCATACTTGTCGCAACAGACATTGCCGCCCGTGGAATAGATGTTAAAGGAATTGAACTTGTTATAAATTATGACCTGCCAGAAGATTCAGAAAAATATGTGCATCGCATAGGACGCACAGGCAGAGCAGGACATGAAGGGAACGCCATCTCTTTTGCGACTCCAGATCAGCATGGAGATATAAAAAAAATTGAAAGACTAATGCGCAGTATTTTACCTATAACCAAACATACCGAATTAAGCAATGCTCGCGGGTTTGAAGCACCTCCGGATCAAAGGCCAAGAGGTTTTCATTCTTTTTATCGAAATAGAAGATAACTAAAATGCTCTGCGCTCTTGGCGCAGGGTTTACTCGTCAGCTTTCTATCGCATCAGCCACCAATATAAGTATATTAGAAAATGCGGTCTCATCATACTCTCCTTTACAATATGGTGAAATAACATTTTTGCTAAGTAAATCTTTTGCTATGGCACTTTCCTCAAGCAGTATTGCCGTAGGAATTAATAATTCAAAAGCTTCCATTTCTAAATATTCTGTTTCAATCATTTCTCGGCATTCATCTGATTGTATTTCATCTGATAATAATTTTTTATATTTATTTATTTTATCAACAGTTGTATCGCCTAACATCCTGTCCATTTTTTCTTGAATTGCATTTGCTAATGCAAGCGCGCTAAAAAACATCGCTTTAGCCTGTTCCTTACGACCACCTATGTAAAGCGCAACAGCCATTCTGTTTATCAAGAATATTTTATAAATAAGTCCCTTTTCAGTCTCTGAAGGCATCGTTCTATTGACTTCATCCAACAGATCTGAAGCCATGTTACAATGTCCCAATTTAAGGCAAACAATAGCCGCTTCAAGTAAGTAAAATTCTACATTTTTTTTACTTCTTATAGTCTCAAGAATTTTATTAATTGCTTCCAATTGATCCGTGACCGATAAATCCTTCAAAACAAGAAAAAAATATTGGTCATCAATATCCATATAAGATTTCAATACAGAATGCAAAAGTTCTTTTGCCTTAAGAATCATCCCACGCAAACTGTAACTATATGCCAAAGAAATTAACGCATTATCATCTTTACGCTCCCTTGCCGCTGCAACAGCTTCCTCCAAAATTTTATTTGCGCGATCCGGTTCTCCGTTAACTATTGCAATACAAGGAGCAAACAAGGCCAATATTCTTTTGTCTATTTCATCAATTATCACATCAAGCCCTGCAAGGAAATCAGTTAATGCTGTTTGAAACTTTTCCGAATATTCCTCATATTCCTCCTGCGAGGCAAGAATCTTTTTTCTAATATTATCAACAGATATTTTATTATCGTCCAAAATCATGGAAAGAAGCTGTCGAGCAGCATCGTTCGATTGATAATTTAAAGATAAAATTGATAAAGCAGCTTTTGTGTAATAAAGATTAACGGCATCCATAAATTTATAATCTGTTTTTACTATTCCCGCCTCATCATCGTCTATAACAGAGTTTACTACAGGGTTTAGAATATAATCATTCATTATTCCATCAAGAGAAACCGAAAGCAGAACTGAACGATCTTGAACCGAAAGTTTTTCTGAAGAAGCAAGAAATAAACAATTTCTAATATCTTCCTCTGACCACATACGCTTTTTTCTCAAATAGCATTTTGTCAATGAATTTAACCTTGAACGCGCAGTACTCTCCATGCCTAAAGACAATTCAATGCGGCTCAAGTTAATTATATCTTCACCAGAAAGACCAACATCATCTGAAAGCCGCAGAACATCATCATAAAATCCTCTTAGATGCTGTAATTGTGAGTCGGCTAATTTGACTCTTTCTCTTAAAAAATAATTTGAAATAAGATTTTTTATTCTATTTGTTGTTATTGACATGTGATAACTCCTTTTTTTATTTTTTTATGATTGATAGAAAATATTTTTTTAACAGTTTCTGTGAATGCTTATCTTCATCTTTTTTTTAAAATTTCAGGTTAAAATTGTTATCAAACTCTGAAATTTTGCTGTTGCTACGTCGAAACAGATACATGAACCCCGATTATCATAATCGGGGGTGAAAACAACTCATGATAATTCTTATATAAGGTTGAAGGTATATTAAAAATGCAAATAACATTTCCTGTTAGTACACAACCATTAACACGCTTTTTAAGCATAGTTAATCTTAATGAATCAGTTTTTAGCAGAACTGATTTCCAGGTTCATATAGGCAATCAGGAATTTATATATGGATTAAGATATGCCCCTATTGGAAGCGCCATTAACACGGAATTAAAAGATATGATTGAGATCGGTTTAAACGGAACTAATCAGCATCCTTTATATACAAATCTACATAATATACTTAATGCAGAAAATGGACTTGAAACAATAGCCTTAACACTTCCGGGACATTTGGGGGATAGAATTATAAGACCTTTAAGTGAATTTAAAGATTATTCCCTCGAATATTATGCTGACGTAATAACAAAATCTGTGGTGGAAATAGCAACCATGAACCCTAATAAAAGAATAGTGATAAATGGACACAGTATGGGTGGACGGTTGGCATTCATGGTAATGCTCAATATTAAAAGATCTAACAAATATGCTTATAAAAAAGCTTACAAACAAGTATTGGGGATTGTTGCAAATGGAAGCTCCGACATGGTAAGGGCAACATTTTTTTCTGCTGTATCAGTTGTAGCCAGTTTGCCGGAACTTGCGGCAGGTTATTTTGTTGCTAAAATCCCTCAAGCCTTATTTCGTGGGGAATCTCATACAGAAGATCAAACTGAACGTAAGAGGTTAGAATTTTGTATGAAATTGGCAGAGACAGATTATGAATCTGGGAGAGCAATAATTCAACTTGGGCTTCCCTACCCTGACAACTTCCGTCCCATCTTAAGTCTAAATGAATTGAAAGGTAAGAAAATTTTGATTATATATTATAGTAACGACCCTATGATTAAACAATCAACAAAAAACGAGACAGTAAAGTTATTTGAAAGTTCAGGGGCTGATGTTAATCTTATTACACTTCAAGGAACTGCACACAACAGAATATCAACTCACCCGGAAGAAATAGTTAAAGCAAAATTGAATTGGTTGTTGGTAACCCAAAAACTAGAGGGTAAAAAATTTCAATATAACTAAGAACTATGGTTAATTCAGAAGTTTGATGTCCTACGAATTCTCCATATATATATATATAGCAAGAAACAATGTTAAATTTCAGCTTAACCCCGATTAGGATAATCAGAGTTAAAATTATCCATAGAATCATTTACTTAACCCCGATTATTCACCCCGATTAGGATATCGGGGTTCATACCTCGGGAAATTTCCAACATTCTGCTAGAATTCTGTTCGTCTATGAACAATCGGGGTTAAATTGCTGTTGTTTGTGTAGATTTTATCTCTTTTACAAGCAACCCTAAAAATATTTGAAATTTTCTTTCCAAGTCAGGCCTTCCCTGATATACTCTTCTCTCATATACTTCTATGCTATCAGCGTCAGGTCTTACAAAAAGCTCCATGCTATCAGCCCTTTTCTCTATTTCCTTATATACTTCATGTTCACTTACGGCTATATAACTTATTTTTGAAAACCAAGATGGATAATAATTTAGATTATGATTTCCCACAAAAAACGCAAATTCAAAAGACTTAAATCCAAGACTTTCAAAAGCTAGAGAAAGACCTCCACCTTTCACTCCACTATTAATAAAATCATCCACAAAACAAACTTTTTTATCCCTAAAAAAATTTAAGTCTGGGAATTCAGCTAATATAAATTCTTCAATCATTCCCATTCTTTGTTCATAGTCTTCTAATACATCTAAATCTTTATATAAAAGCTGATTGCCCCTATTATTAAACCCGAAAATTTTTGGCATTTTTAAACTAGGATAGACTTTTCGCCATGCAGCTTCAAGTAATACTCGGGAAATAATTCTACTTTTACCAGAAATAATAATAGCGGCATACTGTTTTTCTCTTATATGTTTAACAACTTGAAACGCGGCTCTTGCTATAAGAGATATCGCCGTTGAGGTACAGCCCGATAGATGATAAACATTATGACCTGTTATTTTCATTTATTTATTCCTGATATTTGTATCACACATATTTTCAAAGCCCTAATCTCTTACTATATATTCTAAAAATTGACATGAAAATTCAGATAAAAATGTAATTCTTAAATAAAAGTGAAATTCTTTTGTGGTCTGATCGAAAAAAAAACAAAGCTGTAAAAATATTGATAAATATGATATATGGAAATCAACCAAAAATTGAATATTTAGTTAAAATGGTTAGAGGAAATCCTGGGATATCAACAGTAAAACTTAAGCCAGCAGATAGGTTGACACCCCATCAAGTTGAAATATTAAGACAGGTTATAGGAGAAAATGATCTTACAGCACTAGGAAGAGATGAAAGAGTGGGCGCAAAATCAAGTTTTGATGTTGTTTTTCGCCCAGGAGAACAACGGCTCCTGCCACTTTTTCCCGTAGTTATCAAAGTCCCCCAACCCAGAACAACGCGGGGGGCATTAGAGTTTACAAAACAAAATTTAGGAGGAATAGTAGCTCCTTTTATTATATTGGAAGATGCCTTAATTCATGGAATTAGGCATTCCTTTGTTATTGTGCAACTATATCAAGCAGTTTGCCTAAAAGGCCCCCTATCCAATACATGCCAAATGACAGGCACAACTGGAATTGAAAATAAAGCAAGAGAATTAATATTGAAAATGATTGAAAGAGGAATCATGTTTTATGATGGTCTTATTGCAAAACATTTTGGGGTAGATATAGCAACAGGCAGACTTTATTTAATCGGAGGAATGCACCTCTTTACTTTTGCAACAAGAGATGAAGCTTTTGAAGAAGCCACAGATGAAATGTCAGAAGGGATGGTTCGTTCAAGAAAAGCAGGAACACGCTTTTTCACAAAAAATTGGGGGGATAGATGTTTTTTTGATCGAATAGGATTGCCCCCCGATGAAGAGCTATTTGAACTTTGGGGAACAAAAAGAGAAGAACGTGAGCCTGTTCCTGATATAATGTTATACATAAAATAATCCTAATCTAAATAATTTTGATATAATTTAAAAATAGTGAAACAAAATAAATCTAATTACATTATTGCCAGGGTGGTGGCTCAATACCGTGGAAAATATAGAATTAATTCTGGCGCTAAAGAATTTTGGGCTGAAGTGACCGGCAAAACAATGTATCAGGCGGTCTCCCAGCTTGATTACCCCGTAGTCGGCGATTTGGTAAATATTGTTGAGCTCGAATATGGTAATGCGATTATTGAGGCTGTTCTGCCAAGAAAAAATATTTTGCAAAGAAAATCGGCAGGTAAAGATTCTGTCCAGCCAATTGCTTCTAATATTGATACTGCCTTTATAGTACAGGCAGTCGACCGTGATTTTAATTTAAATCGTTTTGAACGCTATCTTACTATCGTAGCGGCTGCAAAGATAAGTCCGGTATTTGTCTTGAGCAAATCTGATCTTATTACATCCGAAGAACTTAAAGAAAAAATTACTTTGATGGGTGATCGCTTCAAAGATATTCCTATAATAACGGTCAGTATATTAGCTGAGAGTGGCATTGATAGTATTAGAAAAGAGATATTACCAAACCAGATATATTGTTTGCTTGGATCCTCGGGGGTTGGCAAGTCATCTATTATAAATAAATTGTTAGGTAAAGAACTATTAAAAACAAAAGAAATTAGTGCTCATACAAAAAAGGGTAAACACGCGACCACTCATCGGGAACTTTTTGTTCTTGATGGTGGCGGAATGATTATTGATAATCCGGGCATGAGGGAGATCGGCTTGGCTGATGCAAAAGATGGTGTTAGTAGTGTATTTTCTGAAATTGAACAACTGAGCAAAGGTTGTAGATTTATTGATTGCACACATCAGCACGAACCAGGATGTAGAGTCCTTGCTGCCGTAGAATCTGGAGAGTTAAGTGATGAAAAATATGACAGCTATATCAAACTTAAAAAAGAATCTGACTACTATGATATGACAAGCTTAGAAAAAAGACGGAAAGATAAGAGTTTTGGAAAAATGGTAAAAACCGCAATGAAGCAGATAAAAAAACTAAAATAAGGGGTAATTGCGCAGCAACTTGTTGCGCAATTATCTTTTTCGCAAGTAAATAAAGATGCTTTCCTAAAATCTTGAAAAGAATCCTATCCCAAAAACCAGAAACACAAAAAATAGCACCAAAAAGATAAAAAAGAGCATTTTGGCAATTTCAAAGGAAAAGCCCGCAATATTCGTATATCCCAACAGACCCGCAACCAGCGCAATGATTAAAAAAAACAAAGTCTAGCCCACATAGCGAAAATCAGATTGGTTTGTTTTAGTTAATTAAAGGTACTCTTTTTGCTAAATCCATATTGCCTGGTGGCACGACATACAAAATTAAACCAAAGGTACTGCAAATTCGTTTCATGTGAGCCATTTGACTTTGAAATGTCAGCCTTCTGCTTATAAAATCTTTTTCCATTCTTTCTATTTGATTTTGAATTATTTCTTTAGGAATATCCCTTTGTGTTGCAGAGGTCTTTAATATCATCATTTTAGCTCCTCGCCAACCAACAATCATGCAAGTTTGTTGCCCATCTTTTAGAAATACTTCAAAATCTGGATTACTGAAATGCAACCCGCTTAATGAATAAATTTCGGTGGAAGTATTAATATTTTCTAAAAATGATTTAAGTTCTGCATCACTTGTTCCACTTATATTTCTTGGATCATGAGTATGTATACTTGTGCTTCTTTTGCAATATTGTTCTCGAAGAAAGGGAGTATCCCAAAAAACAGCAACCTCGTTATAAGTTCCAACTGTAATTTGTTCTGAGAGGAGTAAGATTTCTTTATCTACATCTACCAAAAAAGTTCTTGCATGTTCTCTAGTCTTTTCCATTGTTAGCGTTTCTAATTTATCAGCAGTTTCTCCAAGGCTATTTGGTTTAGTTCCCATATTTATGTAATCAGGCTGATGTCTTGCTGGTATATACTCTCCAGTTGTTGCCATTTTAATAAGTATATTTGAAAAAGATTCATAATCCCATATTTTTCGACTTGTTAATGATAAAAGAATTTGTGAAGCTGTTTGATTGCCTTTTAAATCGCGTGGTTTGAATTGGTCATAAATGACACAAAATCCTTGCAGATTAGTGCGCGCGTCAATACCATCTATTCGAATGCCTGCATAATTAACCATTTATTTTACTCCAAAGACAAAGAAACTTCATCCAAAATTTCATAGAAATCCCTTATAATTAAAGGATTTAAAACTAGAATTTTCTACATATATATCGATAAAATCAAAGCGAAAATTCAAAAAAGGTAGCAAATTGACCATTTTTTAATCTCTGCCTCTCTTTTTGTAGCGGAGCTTCGATTTGGATGTTTTTCAACATAACGAATTTTTACACCAGGGTTATGTTTTGTGTAATGACAACCCTTCCCGGTCTGATGTTCTTTCAGACGCCTTTCAAGATCGGTTGTAATACCTGTGTATAGGGCTTTATTGGAACATTCGAGGATGTAGACATAGTAAGGCATTTGTTTAACGTTATCATATAACCACTTTCTGTTCATTTATTATAATTCCAAAATTTTCAAGTAATGTATTTTCTGAAATTGAACAACTGGGTAAGGGCTGTAGATTTTTTGATTGCACACATCAGCAAGAACCAGGATGTAGAGTTCTTAATGAAGCAGATAAAAAAACTAAAATAAAGAGTGGCTCCGCTGGCTGGAGGATGTTAGAACCTGTTTTATGGGTCAAATATAATAATGCATGCATTGAATTCAAAGTAACTCTTCTCCATTATCACGTTGCCGCTACAAATTAAATTGATTCCTTGATTTTATTTTTCTAATGCCTTACAATTCGCCTAAAAGGATGGAAAAATCTTGAAAAACAAATTGATTAATTGGCTAAAATATGGGGTTATTTTTTTATTGATGCTATGTTTGGCAGGTTGTGGCGCAAAAAATGGAGATTCTGGCACTGGAGGAAGCGAAGATGATCCTCTAGCTTTGGTTTTTGATTCCACCTTGCCAGAAGGTGTAATTAGTTTTGAGGTTTCACCTGTGGCTGGTAGCAATTACAAGTATATTGTGCCACTTGGAAACCTAAATCCTTCAGATCATACTTTGCCAACTGATCATATTTATTTTACTCATGATGATGCCACAGAAACTATTCCTGTTTATGCACCATCAAGCGGTAAAATATTGGAAGTCTACGCATTTAACTATGGATCTGAACATGATAATCGTTTAACCATTGGTGTAAAGAACAATTATTCTTATTATTTAATTCACCTTGTAGCAGATTCAAACTTAAAAAAGGGTGATACAGTAACTGCCGGCCAACAACTGGGAGTGGCGAGTAAACATGCGGCCGCGGTTGACTTGGGGGTTTTGAATCGCAATTCTCCTCAGGCATTTATTAATACCAGTCATTATGTCACGATGAATATTTACAGTGATGCGCCTTTAAAATATTTCATAGAACCGATTAAAAGCCAGCTTTACGATACTGTAAGACGTTTAGGATCCGATAAGGATGGTAAATTTTGTTATGATCAAGCAGGGAAATTGATTGGTGGTTGGTTCCTTAGTGATGTTACAGAAACAGATATTACTTCTAGTCCGGCGGTAGGGACAAAAGAGGTTGCATTTGTTTATGATAATTATGACCCAACCCAAATCATGATATCGGTTGGTGGCACAGTTTTTTCTAAAGGTGTTTATTATGTCCAAAATGCAGCGGATGATCCAGCAAGTATTACAGTTGCCAGTGGAAAAGCAACCTACAAATTATATTCATCAAGTCAAGAAGCAAATCGAGTTGGAATAATGGTTGTTCAAATGACTGGCGATAGCCAAGTAAAAATCGAAGCCTTTAGCGATACTTCAATAGATGAAATTGAGTTTACTTCTGCCGCCTATAATTATATTAGGTGATTTTCTTGTCTTTGCGAAGCAAAATTTCTTTTTTCTCTTGAATGAGTTTCTTAATTGTCTGATTCTTAATTCTTTTGGACTTCAAGATGCTTTGATATAATCTAAAAATAGTGAAACAAAATAAATCTAATTACATAATTGCTAGAGTGGTGGCTCAATACCGTGGAAAATACAGAGTAATTTCCGGAATTAAAGAATTTTGGGCTGAAGTGACCGGCAAAACAATGTATCAGGCGGTCTCCCAACTTGATTACCTCGTAGTCGGCGATTTGGTAAATATTGTTGAGCTCGAATATGGTACAGGCAGTCGACCGTGACTTTAGTAAAGAACTATTAAAAACAAAAGAAATTAGCACCCATACAAAAAAGGGTAAACACGCTACCACTCATCGGGAAATCTTTGTTCTTGATGGTTACGGAATGATAATTGATAATCCGGGCATGAGGGAGATCGGCTTGGCTGACGCAAAAGATGGTGTTAGTAGTGTATTTTCTGAAATAGAACAATTGGGGAAATATTGTAAATTTGTTAATTGTACGCATGAACACGAACCAGGATGCAATGTTCTTTCTGCCGTTGAATCTGGCGAATTGAGTTGTGAAAAATATGACGGCTATATTAAGTTGAAAAAAGAATCTGACTACTATGATATGACAAGCTTAGAAAAAAGACGGAAAGATAAAAGTTTTGGAAGAATGGTAAAAACCGCAATGAAGCAGATAAAAAAAAGCTTATAGAAGTTACAACTAACAGGGAAAGGGGCTTGGCGAGCCACTAATTATAATATTTAAGAAATCGGATACGGGCTAGGGGAAAAAAGTCAACAACTTCGGAAAGCAAGCACTTTTTAATTCAGCCATTTTATCGCATGATTAAAATAATTATCAATAAGGAGGTGATGGTAATGGAACATAAGATGAATAAAGATGAAGAAAAGCTGACAGAAGCACTCGAAACGATTATTGAAGCGGTTAAAAACGACAAGGAGAGGGTAAAGGAGGTGGCTTTAGATAAATATAGGGAATTGAAGCGTATATTCATTGATCCGATGAAAGAAAAAATCGAAGAGAAAATTGGCGGAATTGGAAGTAATGCTCCTATGATCTTGGCGGGAGTTGCGCTAGCCGCGCTGGTGATTGGGCTTAAGATCAGGAAAAAATAGGTTGCCACTAAGAAAGTGCGATCATGAATTGAATTTATGATCGCACTATTTTTATTAAGAAAGAGGTAATTTTATTGCGCATAGAAAAAAATTTATCAAATCTTGAAACAGGATTATAAAACGGTTAAAGCCCAGCAACAATCTAAATGGAAAAGAAAAGGTAAAGGTTGTTGTTATGGATTTGGCCGAAAAGCGTTATGTGCTTAAATTGGGTGCTTGCCCCCGTTGTTGGAGAAGAGCCGAGCCAGAGAATGGCTCCCCGGGTAGGATTCGAACCTACGACCAATTGATTAACAGTCAACTGCGCTACCACTGCGCTACCGGGGAATGCTCATAACTATTTTAGCAAAATTCAGATTTTTTAGCAATTTCAAAAAACTTCATGTAGCAGCAACGTGATAATGTCCGGTATGGGCAACATAAAAATGTCCGGTTTCTAATTTAAAAAGTCCTTTTATAAAGAGACTAAAACATATAATGATGGTAAATAGTATAAGTACTACCTATTAACGATAGTTTGATAGGAGGACAAAAATGAAGGTTGTGTGAAATAAAGGGTGTAAATGTATAAGAATAAATATCCAATTCCCCTGCCTTGCCCTGCCTGCCGTCAGGCAGGCGGCATGTACGGCAATGTCGAATGTCCAACAATGGTTTTGCTTCACAATTTTTAAGCAAAAAACTGTTGCAGTATGTTATCATTTATGATAATATACTGCCATGAAATATGATGACATTATTAAGTTGTTTGGGCAAATTCCAATTGTCTCGCCAAATTTATTAACTAAAAAAGGGCTTGACGATAAATACATTAAGGTTCAATTTAGCCGATGGGTAAATTCTGGGAAATTAAT